>JBBALJ010000048.1:1543-24415 GCA_040403075.1 Bacteroidia bacterium | reverse complement strand
GAAAACCAATCAATAAAATTAAATTCGCTTTGTAATCCAACCGCACAACGGGTAATAGGTATAATATTCTAGCTATTATATAAGGACAAAAAAGTTTTAAACTACATTTTACCTAGTATTCTTTTGCTCATTCCAATCCTCAGCAATTTCATTAAGTGTATTGTACCATTCTTCACCAAACTTTCTAATTAAAGCATCTTTTAGAAAAGAATATACAGGTGTTTTATGTTTCTCCCCTAAAGCACATGCTGCGTTGCAAATATCCCAACTATGGTAATTCAAAGCTTCATATTGCCCAACCTGAGAAATACGTATAGGATATAAATGACATGAAATAGGTTTCTTGAAATTAGTTTTTCCATCTATAAAAGCTTGTTCCATACCACAAGCTAATATACCTTGCTTATCAATGGTAGCAAAATTACATAGTCCATCAGGTTGGCATGTGGTAACTAAATCGCCATCTTTGTCGTTCTCATAAAAACCTCTTTGCTCAATATCTAGAATGGCTGCATCAGACAAATATGGTCTGATAAAATCAAATTGAGATTGGATAACTTCCAATTCATCTTGGTTTAGTGGAGCACCTGCATCACCTTCTATACAGCATGCACCCTTGCATTTTTCAATATCACAAATAAAATTTTTCTCTAATACATCCTCAGAAACTAGCGTATTTTCAATAATTATCATATTACAAAATTAAGCAGATAACTGAAATGCCAAAAACCTTTTACCTTTGCATGCAAACAATGGACAAAAAGTTACAAGATATTAGGTCGTTTAGCTTAGACGAATTGAAAGATTATTTCAAAGAAAAGGGTGAAGCCGTTTTTAGAGGCAAGCAAGTGTATGAATGGTTATGGAAAAAATCATGCACGAGTTTTGATGAAATGAGTAATCTTCCTAAAGCTACTCGAGAATTTTTAAATGAAAACTTTGTCATCAACCATATAAAAGTTGAAGACAAACAAATAAGCAATGATGGAACCATAAAAAGCGGTTTTCGTTTGCATGATAAAAATTTAGTAGAAGGTGTTTTGATACCTGCTGATGAAAGAATGACTGCATGTGTATCATCACAGGTGGGTTGCAGTTTAACTTGTAAGTTTTGTGCAACAGGAAAATTGAACAGAGAAAGAAATTTAAATCCAGATGAGATATATGATCAAGTGGTTCATATAAGGGATTGGGCAAATACCCATCATAAAAAACCATTGACCAATATTGTATTTATGGGTATGGGCGAACCTTTGTTAAACTATAATAATGTACTAGCTGCCATAGAAAAAATTACCTCTCCAGAAGGATTAGGAATGGCCGCTGATAGGATTACAGTATCTACAGCAGGTATATCAAAGATGATAAAAAAACTTGCTGATGATAAGGTGAGGTTTAACTTGGCTTTATCATTGCATGCTGCAACCGATGAAAAGCGTAACATGATCATGCCTATTAACGAAAGTAACAGTTTGGAAGTACTATCAGAGGCATTGCAATATTTTAGCAAGAACACAAAAAACAAAATAACATTTGAATACATTGCCTTCAAAGATTTTAATGATAGCTTGGCGGATGCCAAAAATCTATTAGCCTTTTGCAAAAAGATTCCTGCTAAAGTAAATATCATAGAATACAACCCAACTGGTGATGGTGAATTTGAAAAAGCTGATTCAAATAAAATAGATGCTTTTAGAGATTATCTAGAAGCACATAATGTGAGAGCAACTGTTAGAAGAAGTAGAGGTAAGGATATTGATGCGGCTTGCGGTCAATTGGCTAATAAGAAACATGACGAAGCTCTAATCAAATAGAAATATTATTTCACATCAAAATTTTAAGTAATCAGAATTTTTTTTGTAGCAGAGCAACTATTAGATATTAATATCAATTTATTTTTTGATTCGGCCATGTCTATCATATTTTGCAGGCTTGCTATTTTCTTCGAAGTTGGCACATTTTTTTGGCTTACATTGAATATATGTAAATCCTGTACATAACGAAAGAATGATTAAAAGTTTTTTTGATTTCATGATTCAAGTATAAATAAAAAGGCTCTGAAATTTCAGAGCCTTTTGTTTTTAGTACGATGACTAAATTATTTTTTAGCAGCTTTTTTAGCGGCTTTTTTAGGAGCGGCTTTCTTAGGAGCGGCTTTCTTAGCAGCAGCTTTCTTAGGAGCAGCTTTTTTAGGAGCAGCTTTTTTAGGAGCAGCTTTCTTTGCAGCAGCTTTCTTAGGAGCAGCTTTCTTAGGAGCAGCTTTTTTAGCAGCTTTTTTAGGAGCTGCTTTCTTAGCAGCGGCTTTTTTAGGAGCAGCACTCTTAGTTGGAGCTGCAGCTTTTTTTGTTTTTTTAGTTGTTGCCATTTGATTTAAAAATTTGATTGATTACGAAAACAAATTTATGTGCATAAAAATAATATTCAAGTAGTGCCTGTATATCAAGCATAAAAAATGATAACTTTTTTGTGTTGATAACTGCAAGTCGTCCATTCAAAGTACTGATTTTACTAATAGTTCAAGGGATTGTATATTTAATAAATATGTGATTAAATATATAAAAGTAATTAACAAGATTAGATTGAAAAATATTTTTTACATGTATCATTAAACATACAACATCTATATAATATCAATACAAGTAATCGCTACAAGTATTGATTTTAAAGGTACTCACAACAATCAACAAATTAATTTTTAACATATCATAAAATACAAAAGCACTTGAAAAACAATTTTTGCAATTCAATTTAAAGATTGATTTTTTGTTTCAAAATGACAAAAATGAGTATAGAAAAATATACAAAGTATCTATTTGATATCTTATTTAGATAAAAAAAATATCATAACATCAATATTGTAAAACACATTTTAAAAAACACTAAGTAATATGTGTAATATTGAAACAAGATATTGAAATACATTTTTAAAATGAATGCTGAAATAATAACCATAGGTGATGAATTATTAATTGGTCAAGTAATAGATACTAACTCTGCTTGGCTAGGACAACAATTAAGTGGACTAGGTATTAAACTACAATACAAGTCATCTATATCAGATAACAAAGAAGCCATACTAAATGCGCTAAAGGATGCAGAGCTAAGAAGTGATATAATCATTATTACCGGAGGCCTTGGCCCCACTAAAGATGATATAACAAAGCTTACAATGTGTGAATACTTCAATACTAATCTTGTTAAAAATGAAAAAGTATTAACCTGGGTTCAAAGTATTTTTAGATTTAGAAAAATGCCTATGCTTGAAGTAAATAATATGCAAGCAATGGTTCCGGCAAACTGTGAAGTTTTATGGAATAAAAATGGCACAGCTCCAGGAATGTGGTTTGATGTAAATAATAAAATATTTATTAGCATGCCAGGAGTTCCTTTTGAAATGAAAAGTATTTTTGAAGAAGAAGCTGTTCCTAAAATAAAATCAAAATTTAAATTGCCTTCCATCTTTCATAGAACATTGCAAACAGTTTCTATAGGAGAAAGTTTTTTAGCAAAAAAAATTGAAGATATAGAAGATAGTTTACCCACTCATATAAAATTAGCCTACCTGCCATCAGTAGGTGCCGTTAGATTAAGATTTAGTGCTTATGGTGATGATATGAATATTTTAGAAAAGGAAGTCGAGAAATATGTAAAACAGGTTTATGAAAGGATCTCAATTCACGTATATGGTGAAGGAGATGATAGCCTAACTCAGACATTAGGCAATTTATTAAAAGAAAGAAAACAAACTATATCCACTGCTGAAAGTTGCACAGGAGGATACTTAGCACATCAATTAACTTCTGTAGCTGGAAGTTCAATCTATTTTATGGGTAGTGTTGTTAGCTATGCCAATTATATAAAAACACAGGAACTTGGTGTAGGTGAAGACCTATTGAAAAACTTTGGAGCGGTGAGTGAAGAATGTGTGAAGCAAATGGCTAATGCAGTTAGAATAAAAATGAAAACTACATACGGTATTTCTTGCAGCGGCATTGCTGGGCCTGAAGGCGGGTCTGAAGCAAAACCTGTTGGAACCGTTTGGATTGCTATTGCTAGCGAAAACGAGACTATTGCACAAGTTTTTAATTTTGGAGATAACAGAGAACGCACCATACAAAGAACTGGACTGATGGCAATGGATATGTTAAGGAAAATAATTTTAGGTAAT
Source organism: Bacteroidia bacterium (assembly GCA_040403075.1). GTDB lineage: Bacteria > Bacteroidota > Bacteroidia > UKL13-3 > UKL13-3 > RGVD01. The sequence goes on along the minus strand of JBBALJ010000048.1, from coordinate 20,247 downwards.
GATAATTAAACTACAATTTTAATATATCTAGAAATTGTAATAGAAAACGTTCTTAAGAAAGTAGCCTAACAAAAAATCACTTATCTTATCTTATTTCTTTGAAATATATTGATTTGACTAAAATGGAAAACCTAAATAATAACCCATTTTCTGTCAATAAATAAATAGCGTATTGATTTACTATTTGGTTTATTGTTTAGGATTTCAACATCAATTGATATCCTCAAAGTATGCTTTAATATTTCAAATCTTTTTAACATAAAATAATAATCCTCATTTTCGTTTCATATTATTTCATCCTTTTAAATCAATTTGATTTACTATTAAACAAATATCAAATATAAAGTAAAAGGCCATCTTTCGATAGCCTTTTAATCAATACTTATTTTGAAATCTTTTTATTCGATATCCAATACTACATTTCTCTATTCACATCCCATTGCTCCATATAGTCAGCAACTTTGCGTAAGAAACTACCTCCCAATGAACCATCCACCACACGGTGGTCATAGCTCAATGATAAGAACATCATGTGACGAATAGCAATCACATCACCATGCTCGGTTTCTAAAACAGCAGGTTTCTTTTTGATAGCACCTGTGGCCATAATAGCCACTTGAGGTTGGTTAATAATAGGCGTTCCCATAATATTACCAAAACCACCTACATTGGTTAAAGTGAAAGTACCACCTGAAATTTCATCTGGCTTCAATTGGTTGGCACGTGCACGGTTAGCATAATCATTTACAGATTTGGTTAAACCCAATAGGTTCATACCATCTGCATTTTTGATTACAGGAACGATTAAGTTACCACTAGGTAAAGCAGCAGCCATACCAATATTGATAGCCTTACGTTTGATGATATTTGTACCATCAACCGATACATTAATCATTGGATAATCTTTAATGGCTTTTACAACACACTCAATAAATATGGGAGTGAAAGTCATTTTTTCACCTTCGCGCTTTTCAACCACTTTCTTCATTTTATCACGCCATATCACCATATTGGTAACGTCTGCTTCCACAAAACTGGTTACATGCGGGCTTGTATGTTTACTCATCACCATGTGATCAGCGATAAGCTTACGCATTCTATCCATTTCAATCACCTCATCACCACCACTTAGGCTGATGCTTTGTTTAGCTGGCGCAGGTGCTGAAGTTTTTGGTGCTTCCACCACTTGCGGAGTAGTTCTATGTTCAACCACTGGTGCAGCAGGAGTTGAAACACTTACTTGAGGTGAAGCAGGAGCTACAGGAGCACCGGAACGGTTGGCCACATAGTTTAATATATCTCTTTTGGTAACACGACCTTCATTGCCACTACCAGGAATGGTTTCTAATTCAGACATGCTCACTTTTTCTTCGCGTGCTATATTCAATACCAAAGGTGAGTAGAATCTATTTCCACCCATAACTGGCGCAGCGTGCGTGCTAGCAGCCACTACTGTGTTCTCGATATGAGCTACTGCTTCTTTAACAGGCGTTTCAACTACTGGTGCGGCTGGAGTGGCAGGAGCAGTAACAGCTACAGCCGAACCTTCCATGTCGATAATAGCAATAACTGCATTTACAGCTACCACATCACCTTCTTTAAAAAGTATTTGTTTCAATACACCTCCTTTTGGAGAAGGTACTTCTGAATCTACTTTGTCAGTAGCTATTTCTAATACCGTTTCATCAGCGGCAATTTTATCGCCTACATTTTTTGTCCAACGGATGATGGTAGCCTCAGCAATACTCTCGCCCATTTTTGGCATTACTAATTGAAAATCGCTCATTTCTATTTAGTTAATTGTTTTTTAGTGTAATTTCAAAAGGCTTATTCAGATTAAAATCTGCCAAGCACTTTGTATCGACAAAAATATTATTTTGATTGAGTTTGCCAACTAATAAAATTTTTGTTTTTAATCTTGTTTAAAAGCCTTATTTTATTTGCTGTTTTCTACAGCCATTATGAAGATGTCTTCCATACTTGGTATTACCTCATTGAAAGATAGCACTTCATTGTTTTGTATAAACTCAAGCAATGCTTTGTTGGAATTGGTTCCATCGTGCAATTTGATTATGGTTTCAAACACGCCATCAGTTTTGGGTTTGCTTTCAATCTCCTCAAATGACTGAGGAGCACCATTAAATAGGCTTTTATGCACCACTGAAAATTTATTTTGCTTGAATTTGTTTTTCACCTCATTCACAGTCCCATCAAGCACCACATGAGATTTATTGATAAGCGCGATATGATCACAAAGCTGATCTACTGAATCCATGCGATGGGTTGAGAAGATGATACTTGCTCCATTTTTCTTCAAAAGGGTAATCTCTTCTACTAACAATTGCGCATTGATGGGATCAAAACCAGAAAAGGGCTCATCAAGTATAATCAATTTAGGTTCATGAAGCACCGTAGCGATAAACTGCACCTTTTGCTGCATACCTTTCGAAAGTTCTTCAACTTTTTTACCAAGCCAGCCTTGAATTTCAAATTTATCTATCCAATATTTCAGCTTTTGCTTGGCTTCTCGGGCATTTAATCCCTTCAGTTCAGCAAAATAGAGCAGCTGCTCTCCTACTTTCATTTTTTTGTACAAGCCACGCTCTTCGGGTAAATAGCCCATTTCAAAAATATGCTTGGCCTGCAATTTTTCACCGCCAAAACGCACTTCCCCTGAATCGGCTTGTACAATTTGTGTTAAAATACGAATCAAAGAGGTTTTTCCTGCACCATTTGGACCTAATAATCCAAATATGCTTTGTTCAGGAATTTCAATACTAACATCATGTAAAGCAACATGATTGGTATAGGATTTATGGATATTCTTAGCCGTTAATATCATGAATGAGGATATTTATCGGACGAATATAATTTTTAAACCCAAACATATACAAATAATTAAGTGGACTATTTCTTAAAAAAACTGGCCTTGTAAAATCAGCTAAACATTTATATTTACCGCCAAATTATGAGATTTTTTCAACACTTTGGGGGGTACATATTGTTTCTAAGTACCGTATTCAGCAAGCCTGAAAAATGGAAAATACTTTGGAGACAAATCATCATAGAGGCCAATAATATTGGCGTTGGTTCATTCAATATTATATCCCTTATTTCTGGATTTACAGGTGCTGTATCTACCATCCAAATTGGTTACCAATTGGTAAGTGGATTGGTTCCTGAATACCTAATTGGTAGAATTGTGCGCGACTCTAATATCCTTGAATTCTCTCCTACCATCACCTGTTTGGTATTGGCTGGTAAAGTAGGTTCAAATATTTCATCTGAAATTGGCACTATGAAAGTAACTGAGCAAGTGGATGCCTTAGAGATAATGGGTGTTAATTCTTCAAGCTATGTGGCTTTGGCCAAAATCATTGCAGGCTTTTTCACAATTCCAGCATTGGTGGTATATGCCATGATGTTGAGTTTATTGGGAGGTGCTATTTCAGGTCATTTATCAGGAATCATCAGTGTTGATTTTTTTGTAAAAGGTTTACGCTCAGATTTTGAAACGTATTCTGTTATCTTTTGTATGGTGAAAGCATTCACCTTTGCATTTTTAATTACTTCGGTATCATCATACCAAGGATATCGTACTGAAGGTGGGGCTTTAGAAGTAGGCGAAAGTAGCACCAAAGCTGTAGTATACAGCTGTATGGCTATCATTTTCTTCGATTATATTATTTCACAATTAATGCTTTTTAGATAAAATGATTGAGGTAAGAAACATCAACAAAACATTTGGCGAAAAGCATGTATTGAAAAACATAAGTGCCAGTTTCGAGAAAGGGAAATGCAATTTTATCATTGGGGCTAGCGGTGGTGGAAAATCAGTATTGATGAAATGTATGGTGGGATTGCTCACCCCTGAATCAGGTGAAATAACCTTTGATAAGCGTGACTTTGTGAGCATGGATTATTATCAAAAGAAGGAAGTAAGGAAAGAAATAGGTATGCTTTTTCAAGGCACTGCCTTGTTCGATTCATTAAACGTGGAAGACAATGTTGCCTTCCCTTTGCGTATGTTCACCGATTGGTCAGAAGAACAAATTATAGAGCGAGTTAATTTTTGTTTAAGTCGTGTTAATTTGCCCAACTCCAATAAGCTCTTCCCTTCGAACATTAGCGGTGGGCAAAAAAAACGTGTGGGAATTGCTAGGGCCATAGCACTTCAGCCTAAATACCTTTTTTGTGATGAACCAAATTCAGGTCTAGATCCTTTAACATCTAGGGTTATAGATTATTTGATCAAGGAAATCACCGAGGAATACAATATCACTACTATTATTAACACCCATGATATGAAGAGCTTATTTGAAATTGGTGATAATATTGCTTTTATTTACCAAGGTCAAAAATGGTGGGAAGGGAACAAAGAACAAATAAGAGATTCAGGAAATGAGGAGTTTTTAACCTTTATGAAAGCAAGTGAATTTTAATCTCAATTAATAAAAGTTTCTTTCAGATAAATTTCAACAAAAACCATATTGTAGGCGTCAATACAACAAATAACATGAACAAAATAAAACTAATTGTAATTGTAATTCTAGTACTAAACTTTAGTGCCTGTTATTACGATAAAGAACAAACATTGTACCCAAACAAGTTTGTAGTAGACACAAGCTCTGTTAGCTATGCAGCAAAGGTAAAACCAATAATTGAAGGCAAATGTGCCACAAGTGGTTGTCATGATGCAACTGCAGCGGGTAATGTAAAACTAACAACCTACACTGAAGTTTTTGCTAAGAAAGACAGAATTAAGGTAAGATCAATTGTTGAAAAAACCATGCCTACTGCCGGTCCACTTAGCAGCACAGAAATCAGCACATTACAAAGATGGTTAGACCAAGGAGCACAAAACAATTAAGAATAAGCAGATGAAAAAAGTATTATATACCCTAAGCTTTTTATTGATATACAATATGGCAAGCGCACAAGACGATTTGCTAAATATGCTAAATAGCGAACAACCTAAAAAACCTATTCCTGTTTTTGCCACCTTTAAAGCCACTCGATTAATTACCTTGCAAAGCAATGAAACCGTTGCAAAAAAACATTTGAACTTTGTCATCCTTCACCGTTTTGGAGAAGTAAATAAAGGTGCTTATGAAATATGGGGCATGGATCAAGCTTATATGCGCCTAGTATTTGATTATGGTTTGACAGACAATATACAATTAGGAGTAGCTAGAAGTACAGTAGGCAAAACCTATGATGTCAATGCCAAATGGAAAATCATAAAACAAGCTACCGGAGGATCGCCTGTTGGAATAACTTATTACGGCAATATGGCCTTAAACACAAGTGAATTTGCTGACAAAACCATCGACAATTATTTTACTTCTAGGTTAACCTATTGTAATCAAATATTGTTTACAAAGAAATTCAATGATGCATTCTCAGTATTATTGGCCCCTAGTATGGTACATAAAAATTTAGTAGTCTATAATAATGACGCAAATACAATTTATTCTATAGGAGTAGGCGCATCTATAAAAATAACAAGAAGTACTCGTTTCAACATAGAATACTACCCAAGACTAAATGGTAGAGATGATTTTTTAGATGTCGCAAAGACTCAAAGAACTTATGATTATCTTGGCCTAGGATTTGATATAGAAACAGGTGGACACGTTTTCCAAATGATGTTTTGTAATGCAACAGGTATGTATGAACAAGCCGCCATTGCTCAAACCACAACTACTTGGAGTGATATGGGTATTAGATTAGGGTTTAACTTATCACGTACCTTTTCAATGGAAAGTTCAAAAGAAAAAAAATAATAATACATAAATAAAAATGAAAAAGTCAATCACTTTAGTTTTAGCCATGGCAATCGGAATGTTTGCCCAAGCGCAATTATTTTCAACCCAAACTGGCAAAGTGGGCTTCTTCTCTAAAACTCCAATCGAAGATATTGACGGAACAAGTCGTACCGTTTTAGCTGTAATGAATGTGGCTAAGAACGAAATGGCTATCATTATTACCAACACTACTTTTAGCTTTCCAAACAAATTGATGGAGGAGCACTTTAACGAAAAGTATATGCAAAGCGATAAATACCCAACTAGCACATTCAAAGGAAAAATTAATGAAGTGGTAGATTTATCAAAAGATGGAGAGTATAAAGTAACCGTTTCAGGGAAACTTAATATTCATGGGGTAGAAGTTGATAGAACAATTCCCGGAACAATTAGCGTAAAAAATGGGGAGATAAAAATGGTATCTAGTTTCCCTGTTAAAAATGCAGATCATAAAATTGAAATACCAAAATTGGTTGCTTCTAAAATTGCAGAAACACTTGATGTAAGTGTAGATATAACTCTTTTACCTAAGAAATAATTAATTCGTTATGCTAATAAAAAGCCTTCATTGCAAATCAATGAAGGCTTTTTAATTTTTAGAATAATATCATCCCTACTTTTATTCCAGCATTTGGGCTCCATCCACTAAAAGCATAGCTCCAATAATATGTATCATTTTTTCGATAGGTATGAAAATTGTCACTAGTTGTTGCTTGTGTATAAGCCACACCTGCCCAAACATTAAAAAGGAATCTTCCGTATTTTTGGGTAATCCCTACATTGGCACTATAGCTCATTTGACTGGATTTGGCGCCAATTTCACCCAATCTATATTCGTAAAATTGAAGTCCATCATCCATGTAAGGGAAATAGCTATAATCATTCAATTTAAAGTCATACGAGTTGTAACTCGCTTCACATCCAACATAAAAATCTTCAAATTCGCTATGTTTAAAATAATATTTGGCTCCCACATGATAACCATTTCCATTAATTTTATCGTTTGATCTTTTGCTCTGATCTGCACTACTAGAACTAGATTTAGATACCGATTCACTTCCTGATGAATTTACCAATCCAGTATAAAATTGTCCACCTCCATATAAATGGATTTCATTTGTAAGCTTATATTCAATATCAGCCTTAATACCATTAATAAATAAATATTGGGGAACAACATTAATGGAAAAGCTTAGTGAATCATTTGTCTGACCAAAAAGAGATAATTGAATGAAGCAAAACAGTCCTAATATTTTGTAATTCACGTTTATTTAATTGGAGTTAGTATTTTACTTAAAAACCAAACACTATCATTGCCAAAGCCAAGTTGACTAATACCATCATCGCCAACTAGAATTAATCTATTGCTTAAAGGGATTATATCATGAGCTGAAATCAAAAAATTCTTTTTAGAAATTAAATTCTTGGGATCAGTGGCATCATACCATCTCAACACATTATCACACACAAACAAATTATTACCTATCAAACCCAAACCCTTAGGATGAACCAAATTGTATGTGCTCAAAGGGATTACATTATTAATATTGGAAATATCGTAAGTTAAAAGCATATTACTGGAACCCCAGCATCTTCGAGAACTTGATGTTCCTTCATTATTAAGTGTAACAAAAGCATATTTATCATTCGCAACCACTGGGTCGCATGACCTAAAATGATTTACCACCGCCTGCTCAGTTATTAGATTAGGATCACTAATATCATAAATATACATGCCATTTTGAGATCCAATAAAAATCGTTTTGGTATCTCGTGGAAAAATGGATTCGATATTTCTACCTATATAAGATCTGCCAGTTTTAATAGGTTTTTTAACATCATTGATATCAAACACATTTAAACTTTTATCATCAACGGTATATAAAGTATTACCAACTATGGCAAACCTTGCAGTTGAACCACCTATGCCTGTATCATCAGTAATAACAGTACTTGAAGGATGATCACTAGCTTGCTTATCGCAAGATACCAAAACAACAGTGATGTATAAGAATATAAGAATCTTTATACTTTTCATGGCTTTACAATTATGATTTATTCCATTTTACTAAAACCATATCCGAGGGCCTATTTTGTTTGTCATGCTCAGGACGAATAGGCAAGTTATCAGGTGGTAGAGGTTCAGGAAAAGCATTTACTATGCGTTGCACAACAACAGCTTGTGTTGGGTTTAATAAATCTAAAGCTACCAAATCAGTGGCATTGTCTACGTATAAAACACTACCCTTTATGGCCATATCAAAACATCCTAGAACCTTAACAAAGGCTAACTTTTTGGGTGCTGATGGATTGCTATTGTCAATAATATGAACCCCTAAACCAGCTTCACTTACAAATAGGTAATTATCCTTGGTGTAAATCTTAGCTGGTTCAAAAATCTCACGTGGTTCTTGCACACTAATTGATTTCTCCAAATCTGCACGTTTCATAAATACTGGGTTGTAGCTTGTATATTCAGTCCGTGTTTCGCATTTCGACATACTTAAAAGCAATGTCATTAATCCAAAATAAAAAAATGTTTGAATCTTAATTTTCATTTGGCTTTATATTTTAAACAAACTTAGCTTGATTAAATCCATTTTCAAATAGACTAATGTAAAAAGAAAACATTTCTGTAAATAATGACAAAGCATTAAAGAGGTATTCTAAGGTACCCTTGTTATTCAATATTTAATAGTGATTACATTTTTAATTGCTATTCATGGTAATTATTTATATTCAAAATACTGAAAATCAGAATAAAAACTAACTCTTGGAGCTTACCCACACCCCTATTTTTTTCTTTCGTCAAAATCGCATATTTTGCAGCCCATAATAAAATGCTTATCCATTCATGGTGAGAGGTATAGGCGAAAATTTGTAAAAGCCCGCTTTGCGCTAGTAGCAAAGTATAAGATTTGGATGATACCAAATATGCTCCCTCAGAAAGGAGATAAGGCTCATTAATAATATAAAAAGATGCAAATTACAGTAAGAGACTTAAGCCTACTTCTTAATGGAGAAGTTGTTGGAAATCCAGATGCCATTTTAAGCACAGTGGCAAAAATTGAAGAAGGCACACCCGAAGCGCTTTCTTTTTTAGCCAATCCCAAATACGAAAGTTATATTTACACAACAGGTTCAACTGCAGTTTTGGTCAACAAAACATTTGAACCAAGTCAGGAACTTACCACCACTCTAATAAAAGTGGATGATGCGTACTCAGCTTTTACTTTTTTATTAGAGCAATTTGCCGCTGCGGCAACCCACAAAACTGGTATTGAACAAGGATCATTTATTTCAGAGAAAAGCACTTTGGGCACAAATGTGTATGTGGCATCAACCGCCTACATAGCTCCTGGAGCAAGTGTTGGAAACAATTCAAAAATCTACCCTCAAGTATTCATTGGTGATAATGCTAAAATAGGAAACAATTGTATCCTTTTTGCAGGCGTAAAAATTTATAATGATTGTGTGATTGGCGACAATTGCATCATTCATGCAGGTACTGTTATAGGAAGTGATGGATTTGGCTTTGCACCTCAAGCAGATAGGTCCTACAAAAAAATACCTCAAACGGGCAATGTGATTGTAGAAAATGATGTGGAGATTGGGGCTAATTGCAGCATTGATAGGGCTACAATGGGAAGCACCATTATTCGCAAAGGCGTTAAACTTGATAATTTGATTCAAATTGCCCATAATGTTGAAATTGGTGAACATACTGTTATTGCATCACAGTCAGGAATTGCTGGAAGTACCAAAATTGGCAAATACTGCATTTTTGCCGGTCAAGTGGGTGTAGCAGGTCATTTGACCATTGCCGATGGAACTGTGATTGGTGCACAAAGTGGTATCAATTCAAGTTTAAAAACAGAACACCAAAAATGGTTTGGCTCTCCTGCTTTTGAATACAGCGATTCTCTTAAATCAAGCGTGATTTACCGCAAGTTACCTGACATGATGAAGCGTTTGCAAGAGTTGGAAAAGAAGTTGGCTGGGTTAGAAAAGAATAATTAAGAATTAAGAATTATCAATTAGGAATTAGGATTTGAAGTAATAAAAGACTTCCAATCTCAAATCAAATAATAGAATGAAACAAACGACTATAAAAAAATCAGTAGAGGTAAATGGTGTTGGATTGCACACAGGACAACAAGTAACCATGATATTTAATCCTGCTGCCGATAACCACGGAATTAAATTTCAACGTGTAGACCTACCTGGCCAACCTATTATTGATGCCGATGTTGACAATGTTACCGACCTTTCTAGAGGAACAACCTTAGAACAAAATGGGGGTAAAGTAGCTACTGTTGAGCATACCATGGCAGCTCTCGCAGCTTTAGAAATTGACAACTGTCTTATTCATATCAATGCGGATGAAACACCCATTATGGATGGTAGTTCTATTTTCTTTTTTAATGCTTTGAAAGATGCAGGTATAAAAGAATTAACGGCTGAACGTGAGTATTTCTCTATACCACAAAACATTTATTATACCGAAGATGAGCGTGAGGTAGAAATGATTGCTATGCCATTAGACGACTATCGTTTAACGGTTATGGTAGATTACAATTCACCTGTATTGGGTAGCCAACATGCGTCCATCACTAGTTTAAAAGAGTTTGAATCAGAGATTGCTTCTTGTCGTACTTTCTGTTTCTTACATGAGTTGGAAATGTTATATAACAACAACCTTATCAGAGGTGGCGATTTAAACAATGCAATAGTAATTGTTGATAGGGTAATTAAAGATGATGAGCTTGATCATTTGGCAAAAATGTTTAACAAGCCAAAGGTAGAAGTGAAAAAAGAAGGCATTTTAAACAATGTAGAATTACGTTTCCACAACGAACCTGCTCGACACAAACTGCTTGATTTAATTGGTGATTTAGCCTTGATAGGTACCCCAATCAAAGCTCAAATTATGGCAGCAAGACCTGGTCATGCAGCCAATGTAGCTTTTGGTAAAAAGATTAAAGCTTTAATCAAAAAAACACGTAGCCAAGTAAATGTTCCAAAATACGATCCTAATAAAACTCCTTTATACAACATACAAGATGTAGCTAAAATGTTGCCGCATCGTAGTCCGTTTTTATTGGTTGACAAGGTGCTTGAAATGGGTAAGAACCATTTGGTGGCTGTTAAAAATGTTACTTTCAATGAGCCTTTCTTCCCAGGACATTTCCCCAATAACCCAGTGATGCCGGGTGTTTTAATCATAGAAGCGATGGCACAAGCGGGTGGAGTTTTGGTATTAAGTCAGGTAGAAGACCCTGAAAACTACAATACCTATTTCATGAAAATTGACAATGCCAAATTTAAAGAAAAAGTGGTTCCAGGTGATACTTTGGTTTTCAGATTGGATTTAACTTCTCCTATCAGACGGGGTGTTTGTATCATGAAAGGCTCTGCATTTGTGGGTGAAAAATTGGTATGTGAAGCAGAGTTAATGGCACAAGTAGCCAAAAAGAGTTAATCAGTTGAATTATGGTTATGCTATCATCAAATATGTTTTGAGACAATAGCAATAGATTATCCATTCAAGAAATAGGAAAATACAATTAATAAAGAATGATTTCAAATTTATCATACATACACCCAGAAGCTAAACTAGGCAACAATGTTACCGTTGAGCCGTTTACTACTATATACGAAAATGTGGAGATAGGTGAAGGCACTTGGATTGGTTCAAATGTTACCATTTACTCTGGTGCTCGTATTGGGAAAAACTGTAAAATATATCCTGGTGCTGTTATTTCAGCAGTGCCACAAGACTTAAAATTTGATGGCGAAGAAACCTTTGTGATTGTGGGTGATAATACCACCATTCGCGAATGTGTTACCTTAAACAGAGGCACTAAAGACAAATTTAAAACCGAAGTAGGCAACAATTGTTTATTGATGGCTTATGTGCATCTTGCCCATGATTGCATTATCGGCAATGGAGTTATCATAGCCAATGGGGTTCAGTTGGCAGGCCATGTAACGGTTGACAATTATGCTCGTATCGGTGGTCTTTCGGCTATACATCAGTTTGTAAAAATCGGTAAAAACGTGATGATAGAAGGTGGAAGTATGGTAACCAAAGACGTTCCGCATTTTGTAAAAGCAGGTCGTTATCCATTAAGTTATGAAGGCTTAAATTCAATAGGCTTGCATCGTGCTGGCTATTCAAACGAAACCATAAACGAAATTCAAGATATATACCGCATCGTGTTTATTCATAACAAAAATGTAAGTAAAGGGGTAAGCATCGTAGAAGAAACCATGCCACAATCTGAGGTGAGAGATGATATCATTCGCTTTATACGTTCTTCTGAAAGAGGAATCATGAAGGGTTATAGCAAAAAATAGTAACACAATTTGAAAATAACACTGGCAGATATTGGCAAAAAATACAACCGTGATTGGATTTTTCGCCATGTTGATTTTGAATTTGAAAACCACAAAACCTATGCCCTAACAGGCAATAATGGAAGTGGAAAATCAACACTGCTGCAAGTAATTTATGCCTTTCAAACCTCAAGCGAGGGAACAATTTCATATGAAATAGATGCACAGAAAATTGAAGAAGAAAACCTTCACAAACATGTAGCCTTTGCAGCACCTTATTTAGAGTTGATGGAAGAGTTTACATTAATGGAAATGCTCGAATTCCACTTTAGTTTTAAACCTTGTATAAAAGGCATTTCATTTGATGAAATCATAAAAAATTGTGGCCTTGATGGCAACCAAAACAAAGCCATAAAATTCTTTTCGAGTGGCATGAAACAGAGGATAAAATTGATACTTGCCTTTTATAGCGACACCCCTCTCCTATTGCTTGACGAGCCTTGCACCAATTTTGATGATAAAGGAATCAATTGGTATCGCAGTTTATTATTATCACAGCATCACAAGCGCACCATACTTATTTCAAGCAACCAAAGCAATGAATATGATATGGCTGATGGCATACTGCACGTAGATAATTTTAAGAAGCAGGTGATGAAGTAGTTTTTATTTTACCTTGTCCTGATAAAAGTTTTCGAAAGAGACTACATACATCAGAAAATTCATTTTGAAAACGGGTGCATTCCCCCTTCGAAGGGGGTTAGGGGGATGTAATTCATTTTTTATATGTTACACGAAAATGAAGTAAAGCGCATGTCGAAGAATAGATAAAAAGGATCTGAAACCTTTTATTATTTTAATAGATTTCTTTTATAAAATATACTTATGAAAGTATCAGTTGTCTTTAACTTCCCAAAGCATGGTCATTTTATCATCACTTACTGAAGCCAAAGTTTGATTATCGAGCCACAATAGCTTATTCACAGAGGTACTATGCGATTGGTTGCGGGCTTTGTCTATAACCTTCAGTAATTTAAATGTTTGGGCATCCCATATTTTAATGGTTTTATCCATGCTTCCTGTGGCAAGCAAAGTATTTTCAGTGTTAAACACAATGGTATTGATGTGCAAGCTATGGGCAGCTATATCATGCAATAAGTCAAAATCATTTTCAACATCCCATACCTTCAACATAGCATCACGGCCACCACTTATTAGGCATTTGCCATCTTTAGAATAGCTGAGAGCAAACACTGAATTGCTATGTCCGTTCAAGGTTCTTTTCAATTGATAGGTTTCACCATCATATATTTTGATAGAAAAATCGCTAAAACCAACCGCAAATTCGTTTTCATTTGGGTTTATAGCAACACAACGAGCACTTTTATCAGAGCCTTTTATTTTGATTATCAATTGCAGGGTTTCCATATCCCATACATTGATAATACCATCTCCTCCCACGCTAATCAAACGGTTATTATAAGCTTTCAAATCATATAAACCCAAGGTATGTGCTTCAATGTTTCTGGTTTCTACCTGTTGGTTTAAATCAATACAATGAAGGCTGCCTTGAGCTGTTCCTGCAAGCAATTGCATCTTTTCACTATTTAGTAAAAACGAATAAACCGGTCGTGAAACCCTACTAATCAGCGCCCCGTCTGCCTTGTCATCATGCGACCATTCCACAATGTATCCATCAGCTGCACCTGTATAAAAATGATTATCTTTTTGAGATTTACCAAGTGCATATATGCAATCTTTGTGTCCTGCAAATTGTCCCAATTTCTGAATTTGAATCATACTTCTCTATGTTTCTAAAAAGTTTGCAAGCTACTCATCGAAATTCGTATTTTCGTAATCGAATCGTGCCATTGTTCAAAAAAATATCCCCCGACCCCAACAGCATTCTTGCCGTATGGAAAATTGATGAAAACAAAGAAGATCTCATACATTTAATAGACGAGCGTCTTCACGAAATTTCTAAACCTAAAGACGTTCATGACAGTGTGGGTAAGCATTGGCTTGCAAGCAGGGCTTTGCTATTACAAATTTTTGATAAACATAAAGTTGAAGTTCATAAAGACATAAATAACAAACCCAGTCTAATAGTTGATGGCAAGCCTTATTTTATTGCCATTACACATTCATACGATTATGCTGCCGTGATGATTAGCGATACCCATGAAGTGGGTTTGGATTTAGAGAGAATAGACACGCGCATTGGCAGGGTGGCCCATAAGTTTATAAATGAAGAAGAACAAATCTATATTTCAAAAGTGCCTTCTGAAGATTTAAACTACTTCCAAACCATCATTTGGTCTGCCAAGGAAACTATGTACAAAATTTATGGTAAAAAGGAGTTGGATTTTAAAAAGCATATGAGTGTTGAAGCATTTCAATTAGGTCAAAACAATATCAATGGGCGCATACATAAAGAGACTGAACAACACCAATTAGATTTACAAATTGACCATATTGACAATTACGTTTTATGCTATTGCCGGCAAATTAGTTAATCATTTCGCACACTTTCTTATCGATAGGAAAAGTTAGCATTTCGGGTTTCAAATCCCTTCTTTTCACCCAAAAGAACCTCAAATATTCGGGCTTGCCATGTTCTATTACCTCAAACTCTTCTAAATTGATTTGTATTGGAAAATCCTTTGGCATTACTTTATAATAAATGGAAATTAATTGGTCTGTTTTTCTAAATGCACTCTGTTGAAAGAAATCGGTGGTATAGATATGTTCTCCTATTTCTACCTCCAATTGCGCCTCTTCCATAAATTCTCTCGTCAAGCAATCACGGGTTCCTTCGCCAAACTCCATGCCACCTCCTGGGAACTTAGTAAATTCAAAATCACCCATGCGCTCATGTATCAACAAAACCTCATCATTGGGGTTTATTAAAATGCCATACACACGAATATTAAACCTATCGATGCTCGACATAATTATTTTTTCAAAGAATATATCACACCTAAATTAATTGAGAAGTAATAGGGATATGAGCTGATATCTCCACCACTTACCGACAATGGATAAAAACCTATAATGGGTTGAGCAAACAAATAAATATTCTTTTCGTATTTGTACTTCATAGTGCCACCCACCATTACATTCAAAGCAAATTTGCGAGCTGAATAGCCGGTAGAATCAAAGTTGTATTCGCTTTTACCTTCTATCTTATAAGAATCAACCATCTTGGCTTGTAACTCATGGTTTAACAAAAAATTCAGTCCAATTCCAGCATTCATATCAAACTCAAATTTGAAATCCCTAGAATGTTTTAAATCAAAATTTGCTAGTATAGGTATTTGCAAATACTGGTAACGATAATTCAAGTCAATGCTCTTTTTAACATTTGATTTATCAATTACAATACCTGAATATTCACCGGTACCAATCCCAGGATAGGTTCTATCTAAATATTTCAAATTCGTTAGTTGCCTTTGAAATCCTACATCCAAATACGTTAATCCTGTTTGCAAATCGATGTTTTTAGTTAATGCATAAATTACCCAAACACTTGCACCATAGCTTATACGGTAGGTCTCTTTGTTTGAGATTGAATCATTATATTTGGTAAAGGTTTGACCCGTGTTAGAAACAATGGCATCTGAAGAGGAAGTATTCAAACTGCCCGTTATGGTTGGGCTGATGGATGCCCCTAAACTTAACTTGGTTTTGCTTTGTGCCAATAAATGATTGCTGCAAACCACAGACAACAAAAGGACCACCAAAGGCTTAGTTGTTTTCAAATTCCATTTCTTCATCATCTTTTTTCTTTTCTTTTTGTTTTAACTCATTGGGCTTATCAACGCCAAGTTCCTTCTTAAAAATCTCCTTGATATTCTCCTTTTCAATCTTAATATCTTGTTTGATTTTGTTCTTCACTCCTATCTTATCATACGAGAATTTAAGATTATTAATTGGACCTGAAATACTAACAAATAAATTCAAACCTCCAGTCTTTTCATCTTCTTCACCAAATTCATTTTCTTTAGTCTTGCGCTTTTTCTTTAGCAATTCAGAAAGACTTAATTTCAATTTATAGTCAAGCATATTTTCAAAACTTTGCTTGCCACTTAGAGAAACATTTAACGCGTTGTTCTTAATTTCCATTTGAGAAATAAGAATGTTCTTATTCTTAATCTCAATCACATTAGAAAGACTAGCAAACTTGATGTTTCTTAAATCATCCAAGCTGATGTATTTACTCAATGCTTCTAACGGCTTATAATTGATTAATTCTCCATTGTTAACTTTCAAATCTGCATACAAATATAACTTATCCATTAAACAGCTCAAATCATTCTTCCATACACCTGCAAAGTCGACATTTCCCGATAATTTGCCCTTAAGATTTTTGTCAATAATATTGGCTTGATCAAAATTATTCATTTGCCTAAACATTTCAGTAATATCAATATTTGACAAATTAGAAGAAGTACTCACAAAAAAATCACCATTACTAGCATTGTTCACCGTTCCACTTAGTTTAATACTTCCACCCATAGCTCCAAAAGACAATTGTTCAAAGTTTATCTTTTTGCCTTCCATATTCATATTTGAAATCAAATTATTTGCTGTAAAATCAAAATACACCAACTTTTTGATAGTGGCATTTAAAGACAAGTTAATTCTATCGGGCAAACTAAAACCTTTATCTGCACTGTTGTTTTTATCGTCTGATTGCTTCTGTGGTATATATAGATGTTGCACATCCACAAAATCTGAGGCATAGTTAATATTGGCATTTAGTTGCTCTTTGTCATCAATCATATAAGCCAAAGCATTATCAATACTCCCAGAGATTTTGACATCGGATTGCTCAATTTCAGCATTACATGACTTGATTTGAAGGTTGCCTTGTTGCAGACTTAATTCAGCTTTCAAGTTGTGAATTTCTTTATCTGCTTGTTTTAATTTTAAACTAGGAAAATCAAGCGATAAAGAACCTGAATTAGATGGGTTATGGAGCACTGAATTGGTATTTGATAAGCTACCACTTAATTGTAAATCCACTTTCATATCACCACTCGCAGATTGAATGGTAGCAATGGGAAAGATTTTTAAGAAATCGCTAATTTCAAATTGTGATTGCAAATTGCTTGTAAAATTCTTGTTCTCGAAGTTGTTCAGTTTAAAAAGACCGCTCAAGCTGCCTGTGCCCAAATTGGCTTTAATATCATCCAATACAAGCTCAGAACTAGCCATATTATGTGCATATCCATTATTAAACCAACCTTTAAGAGAGATGTTTTTCAGTTCGATATTGTTATCTGCTTGCAATGAACCATTGTTTATTCCAAAATCAACTTGAATACTTGGGGATTTTTTATCATTCACTTCTCCTGTTACCGAGCCTGAGAAATACACATCACCTTTGCTTTTGTATTGCTTTACTTTTTCGGGCAATGTTATTGGCATAATGGAAAGTAAACTAGCAATCGATATCTCCTTTGCTTTAAACTTCAGATTAATATCACTCGCATTTTTGCTGCTACTCACATCTCCAACCAAGGCTAATTTCAAATCTTCAATAGCCAAATCAAATTGTTTAATGGTATACACATTTTTTTGATTATTGATATTTAAAACAGTTTCAATACTGAGTTTTTTGTCTTTTACGATAGCTAACTTATTAGCGGTGATATCTTGCACAAAGGCATTTGCAGAGCAAGTTAGATCGAAAACCTTGTCTACAAACTTCCCAGAAAGGGTTGTATTTTCAATATTTAATCGATAGTGCATTTTACTTTGTTCATTATTGAAAATAAAAAATACATTATTCAATTTCACTTGCTCCATCTCAAGCCAAAAAGGTTCTGACTTGTCCGTATCTTTAGTTTCTAATAAAATATCAAAATTACTTTTTCCTTTTTTATCGATAGATAAGTGACAAAAGCCACTATCAATACTGAGCATATTTATTTTGTAGTTTTTGCTTAAAATGTTCTGAATATTAAATCCCAAATACAGATGACTAGCCCTGAGTAAATTTTTTTCTGAATGATAAGGCTCGCTTAATCTAAAATCCTTAAGGTCGAGGCCCACATTGGGGAAAATAGAAAAAACAGTAATATCAATTTGGCTTGCGCTAATCTCACTTTTTAGTTGGGCGTTCAACTGCCTTAAGGCATATTGTTTGATAGCCTCCTGATTTACATACATGTATGCAAATAGACCAGCAAACAAAAACATCACAATAAGAATAAAAATTAATAGTATTTTGAAAAGTTTCTTCATCAGGTAAATTACAAACGCAAAGTAACTTATAATATTTCGGCAGGGTCAAAACAAATTCACAGTTGGTTGAAAAACTTGACTTAATGAGGATGACATGAATAAAAAATTGACAGGTATTTGAAAAAAATTATATTCGCACTCGGTTTAAGAGGGATTAGCTCTTCCGATGTATCGGAAGGCTAGAGCGTCCCGATGCCTTTGCATCGGGAAGGTGGTCGAGTAATAAATATAATTGGGGGATTAGCTCATTTGGCTAGAGCGTCCCGATGCCTTTGCATCGGGAAGGTGGTCGAGTAATAAATATAA
>JBBALJ010000048.1:0-1443 GCA_040403075.1 Bacteroidia bacterium | reverse complement strand
TTGGGGGATTAGCTCATTTGGCTAGAGCGCTTGCATGGCATGCAAGAGGTGGTCGGTTCGAATCCGATATCCTCCACAAATTAAAATATAGACGATATCAATCGTCTTTTTTTATGACCTATTACGTTTACATAATTTATTCTGAAGCTATTAATCAATATTATGTGGGACAAACACAAAATATTGAGGAAAGATTGCAACAGCATAGAAATTCAAGAAGCAAATCAACAAAAAAAGCAATTGATTGGGTATTGGTATACACTGAAGTTTTCCCATCTCGGGCTGATGCAGTTAAGAGAGAATCGGAAATTAAGAAAATGAAAAGTAGAAAATACATTGAAGGATTGATTAATAAGATTTAGATCCTTTTGGCTAGAGCGTCCCGATGCATTCGCATCGGGAAGGTGGTCGGTTCTTCCGATTCATCGGAACGATATCCTCCACACTAGTAAAATAAGGGGTTCCGAGCAATCGGAACCCTCTTCATTTTAGGACTTACTCCGACATTACTCCGACAAATTGATTTTTTAATCAATCATTTCTAACTTTTTCAAAATATCTTTTTTAAATTTACTCATAGGTTTATTGTGAAATTTATTTGAATCAAATTCTACCCCATGCAATAATTTATATATCGTACTTTTACTTAAATGACTATTTGGAAAAAAATCATTAATACTATTAATATAGTTGTCTGAATAAGCTTGTTTTAATTTAATCAAATCGTCTAATTCCTCATGATGAGAATTATACATTTCATCTATTCTGAGAATTTTAACGGTATCGAATGCTTTGCTATTAGATAGATTTGTTTTTTTTACAAAAATTCTATACTTATCTAGCAGCCCTGAATAAAAGTAATCAAATGCAAAATCATCTGTTTGATTTTTGTCGATATATGGATGAACATTTAATCGTAAATCTAAAACTGAATCCCCCTTAGCGGAACTGTTACAAGAATTGCAACTTGGTATCAAATTATAAAATGAAATGACAAATAGTGGAAATCTGTATTTAGGATACCAATGATCAAATTGAGGACGCATTATTTTCTCTTTATCTTTTGTTACCATAGTCGTGGTAAAAACTCTATTGCAGTAAGTACATGAACGCATATTTAAGAGCATTGCAAGTCTATAGGAATTATAAGGTTCATTTGCTTTCAGTCCTATGAAATCATCATAATCAAATATTGATTTTATGTCTTCAAAAAATGAATATAAGTTAGGGTATGTTGTCTGCCTGCTTATTTTTGTTTTCAAATCAAAATATGGATCAAGGTTAACAATCTCTTGGGGAATAATTGCTAAGTACAATTTATCCATTTCAGAAAGTAAATCTTGTGGAAGACCAATAATAATTTCTTCTAGTTTATTATTATGTAATAGCATTAGCATCCTAATATAGTTAGAACATTTTCAGTTGATTATGAGAAGGCTCATC
>JBBALJ010000047.1:2876-25284 GCA_040403075.1 Bacteroidia bacterium | reverse complement strand
TACCCACCTTTGAGTGGAGATTAGAAAATGAGCAATTGACAAGTGCTACTACCTATCAATTTGATGTGAATATTTATAATACGGGTGCTACGGCTTTTGAGATTAGAGGAGGCACTATTGCTTTTATGTTAGATACTGCATGGTCGCGTAGAGGTACCTTATCAATTACAACGCCTTCTAGCGGCATGGTTGCTGGTCAGCAAACAGCTGCGGCCAGTTTTGCTAACCAAACAGCATCAGCAGCAGCCTATTTTAGAAAAATTATTACACAAGTTGGTGCTGGCGTTGGAACCACTGTTCCAGCTAATTCCGTTGTTAAGTGTTTTACAATAGTTTTAACTAATACTGTAGCATATTCAACAACAGTTCCTCCAAGGTTTGCGTGGAAATATACTGCAGCGGCTCCAGCTGCTGGATTTAATTATACAGATGGTTCTGGAAACAATGCGGCTGTAGTAACAAATGCTCAAGGTTCAAATCCCATTACTGTAATTACCAATCAAGCTTTCTGTTATACCCCTATCTATTGGAATGGAACTGTTTGGGGAACTGCTAATCAAACCACAAATGCTTCTGTAACGCCCACACCTGCAGCAACCTTAGACGCAGTTGTTTTTACTGGAACCGTTGCGGACGGTTTTAGTTGCAGACATTATAATTTGTGGTCTGGCACTACTCATACCTTAAATTCAGGAATTTTAAATGTATCTGGAAACCTTTTGGCAAATGGTGCTTTGTCTAGTTCTGCTGGTACTATTCGATTTTTGGGAAATGCTTTTATAAGACAAACTACTAATAGTGCTTTGGTTGCCAATAGGGTAACTATTAATAGTAGTTTAGGGGTAGCATTAGGCGGTAGTTTAACTGTTAACGATACTTTAAGTTTAACCAATGGAAACATGTTTTTAGCAAATAATAATTTGATAATGGGAAGTTCGGCAAAAAGATTCAATGGCAGTTCAACCTCATATATTGTTACAAATGGAACAGGTACTTTAAATATGAGCAGCATTGGAGCAACTCCAGTTACCTTCCCTGTTGGAACTTCAACAGCTTATAATCCTGTTACACTTCAAAATTTAGCTGTTTCAGATAATTTCCAAGTGTCGGTTGCTGATACTATTTCGGCAGCGGGTGCTGGCTTGACTGCTAATGCTGTTAAAAAGACTTGGAAAATTACTGAAACAAATCCTGGTGGCTCAAATCTGACATTGAATCTGCAATGGAATGCATCAGACGAATTACCATCATTTGCCAGAGCAAATTCTTACGTTTCCTATATTAACAATCTTGGTGTTTGGCAGTCTGCGGCCCAAAGTGCTGCAGTTGGAACATCACCATACACTCAAACATTAAATAATGTTGTTCTTGGTAATTTTAGTTCTTTTGGAGTTGCCAGTTCAGGTACACTACCAATTAGTTTAATGTCTTTCACAGGGGTGAAAAAAGCTTCTTCTGTTGAATTAAATTGGAAAACAGCAACTGAAATTAATGCTAAAGAATTCCAAGTTGAGAGAATGGAGAATGGTGGTGTTTTTGCTCAGATTGGTTCTGTTAAAGCTGTTGGAAATACCAACAAGTTAACAGCTTACTCATTTGTTGATTTTGCTGCTAGCAAGCAAGCCATTAGATATTATAGATTGAAAATGGTGGATTTTGATGGTAAATACAAATACTCAAATACTATTAAAATTGCTAATGAAAATGCATCTGTTGAAGTTGTTGTTTACCCTAATCCTACAAATGACAAAATATCAATTGCAAACTCTAACTTAAATTTTGCTGCAGTAAATTATAAAGTTATTAATTTAACTGGAGATGTTGTTAAAATTGGAACTTCAACTATCAACGAAATCAATGTTTCTGATTTGGCTGCTGGTATGTATATGCTATCGGTTATTGATGAAGCAAACGAAGCAATTACTGTAAAGTTTATTAAAAAATAATTAATCCAATTCCAATCTGAAAGCGGATATTGAGTTACTTCAATATCCGCTTTTTTTATCTTATCTTTAACAAAAAAAAGAGCTTGGCCCAAAAGACCAAGCTCTTTGCAGTTAATAAGCCTGAGTTTATTTATTCTCAAATACAAATTGTTGTTTGTTATCTAAACTTATCAAAATGTTTGAATCTTTTTTTACTGCTCCAGACAAGATAGCTTTTGATAATTCATTTAATATCCTACGTTGTAAAACCCTTTTCAAAGGCCTTGCACCATATTGTGGGTCATAACCCAATTGAGCCAACCAATCTAATGCCTCATCTGTTATTTGTAAATCTATTTGTTGGTTTAATAAGGTCTGCTTAATGCCTTCGAAATGCATGTTAACAATCTCTCTAACGTTTTCACGATTAAGTGGTGTAAACATGATGATATCATCAATTCTATTTAAAAACTCTGGACGAATTTGCTTACGCAATAATTCCATCACATTGTTTTTTGTTTTGGCTAATGTTTCATCATAATTTGATTCATCCATATTATCAAAACTTTCTTGAATAATATGAGAGCCAATGTTGGATGTCATGATAACAATGGTGTTTTTGAAATTGGCTGTTCGTCCTTTGTTATCAGTAAGTCTTCCGTCATCCAAAACTTGCAATAAAATATTGAATACATCAGGGTGAGCTTTTTCAATTTCATCAAGCAATACTACGCTATATGGTCTTCTTCGAATAGCTTCTGTCAACTGGCCGCTCTCTTCGTATCCAACGTATCCTGGAGGTGCTCCTATCAATCTACTTACAGTATGTTTTTCTTGGTATTCACTCATATCAATTCGCACCAACGCACTTTCTTGATTGAATAAAAACTCAGCCAAGGCCTTAGCTAATTCAGTTTTTCCAACACCAGTGGTTCCTAGGAAAATAAACGAACCAATAGGCTTTTTAGGATCGCTAAGTCCTGCTCTGCTTCTGCGTATCGCATCACTAATGGCTGAAATAGCTTCTTCTTGACCCACAACTCGTTTGTGCAATTCTTCCTCAAGGCTCAATAGCTTTTCTCTTTCACTTTGTAACATTCTTGTTATAGGAATGCCTGTCCACCTTGCAACAACATCAGCAATATCATCAGCTGTAACCTCTTCTTTCACCATAGGGGAGTGGTTTTGAGCTTCGTCTAGCTTGGCTTTAAATTCATCAAGTCTCTTTTCAGCTTCTTTCACTCTACCATATCTTATTTCAGCTACTTTGGCGAATTCTCCATTTCTTTCAGCTTGGTCAGCCTCGTGTTTTAAGTTTTCAATTTCTTTTTTAGTAGATTGAATCCCTTCTACCACAGCTTTTTCACTTTGCCATTTAGCTTTCAATGAGTTTCTCTCTGTTTGTAAATTGGCTATTTCTTCCGCAAGGTTTTTAACTTTTTCATCATCACCTTCACGTTTGATGGCTTCACGCTCAATTTCTAGCTGCATGATTCTTCTGTCCAATTGATCTAATTCCTCAGGAACTGAGTCAATCTCCAAACGAAGTTTCGATGCGGCTTCATCCATTAAATCAATGGCTTTATCTGGTAAAAAACGATCTGAAATATAACGCTGTGATAGCTCAACCGCAGCGATGATGGCCTCATCCTTGATACGCACCTTGTGATGCACTTCATAACGTTCCTTTAAACCACGTAGGATGGAAATGGCATCTTCTGTATCAGGTTCTTCAACATATACCTTTTGGAATCTGCGTTCTAAGGCTTTATCTTTCTCAATGTACCTTTGGTATTCTGCCAATGTAGTTGCACCTATACTTCTCAATTCTCCGCGCGCTAAAGCAGGTTTTAGAATATTAGCAGCATCCATTGCTCCTTCACCTCCACCTCCAGCACCCACTAGAGTATGTATTTCGTCAATAAATAAGATAATTTCTCCATCTGCTGAAATCACTTCTTTTACCACAGATTTAAGCCTCTCTTCAAACTCTCCCTTGTATTTAGCACCGGCAATAAGAGATCCCATATCCAATGAGAAAATCTTTTTGGTTTTTAGGTTTTCAGGCACATCTCCATTAACAATTCTATGGGCCAATCCTTCAGCTATAGCTGTTTTACCAACACCTGGTTCACCGATTAATACTGGGTTATTTTTTGTTCTACGAGATAAAATTTGCAGTACCCTGCGAATTTCTTCATCTCTTCCTATCACAGGATCAAGCTTCCCTTGTTGCGCCAAATCGTTTAAATTTTTGGCATATTTATTCAAAGCATTGTATTGCATTTCTGCATTTTGAGAGGTAACCTTATTTCCACCACGCAACTCCTTTATTGCAAGTTTCAGTGTTTTTTCACTTAAACCTGCATCTTTTAGGAGGTTTGCTACTTGATTTTTTCCATCAAGCATGGCTAAAAGTATATGTTCTACAGAAACAAACTCATCTTCAAATTCTTTTAAATAAGATTGGGCTTTAAGCAATACTTGATTGGCATCGTTAGATAGGAATTGGCCTTGACCCGAAACTTTGGGAAAGCCCTTTATCATGGCATCTATGGCCGATTCAATCCTACCCTGATTGGCATTGAGCTTTTTAAACAAATAAGAAATCACATTCTCATCTGTTTGAATAAGGGCTTTAAGTATGTGAGCCGGCTCAATAGATTGTTGTCCATTTTGCATAGCAATTTGAACGGCTTCTTGCACCACTTCTTGTGATTTGATTGTGAAATTATTTAAGTTCATGGGTGTTATTTTTATCTCAAGTTAAAAACCCTTAATATTACTGTATCATTTGCTAGGGCTTACATAAAATCGTCAATATATATTCCATAGCCGATATTAAGCAGTTTTGTCGCGAAACCATTGATATTCCTGCTATTCTGTCAATCTGCTATTGTAAATTTGCTCCAATTGCTGACTTTTTGTAAGCAAGTTTTTGTTTACTTTTCAATCTTTTTTAATTCATGGTATAATATATCTCGGGTATTTATCACACTTCCATTGCTAAATTTCATTTGATAGGGTTCTCCGCTCATATATGATTTACTGGCAATATGGTCAATAAAGTCTTTGGCTGTTTTGATTTTTGAGCCTGCTTTTTTTCTTTTCATTCTCAGGTGCTCCGCGGCTTCTTTTGCTGCATATTCTGAGCCATTCCTAATAAATTTGGCATCACTATTTTCGATATATGTAATAAGTTTTTCAATTTTTTGCTCCTCACTTAAACTTTGTAGGTACTCATAGGGCATTGGTGTTACAGGCGCTGCAAATGATGCCAAGCCAAAGAATAAATAGCTTAAAATAAGTATGGTTTTCATTTTCTAGTACATTGAATAAATAACTAAACGAATTAAAATAAAAGAACAGAAACTTCTTCAATGAAAAAAAATAATCTTTGAAAGCAAAAGTTTTTGTATTAATTGTATTCTAATTGAAAAATAGAAAACTTAATATGAAGAAAATTTTTACAAGCATTGCCATATTTTTTGCTGCTATTGGTTTTACATCAGCACAAACACCCGAGATAACCTCTTGGATTAGAAACACCACAGGCATAACAGGCTATAGCAACATTACAGCAAATGTTCAAAAAGTACAGTATTCAACGGATAATGTATATGTAAGTTGCTCTTGTATTCCTGGTTACAGTATTGGTCCATGGGTAGGTAATCCCAATATTCCATCGAATCAAAATTTTGTTTTTAAAATAACCCGAAAACCTACAAAAAATACTGGGACATTGACTACTGTGGGCCTAGGACATGTTGGAATCTGGAGCAATGGGGTTAGTATTGATAACGCGTGGGATGCCATGACCTATAATAACGAAGGTGTATGGAAAAGAAATGCATTGGTTTACGAAGGCGTTAGTTTTGATAATTGTCTTGGTCATCCGCAGCAGGGTGGGGAATATCATCATCATGTGAATCCAACTTGTTTGTACAATGATAAAGATAGCACACATCATTCCCCCATTATTGGTTATATGTTTGATGGTTACCCTGTTTACGGTGCCTATGCTTATACCAATACAGATGGCACAGGAGCTATCAAAAGAATGGTATCTTCTTTTCGTACAAGAAACATTACTGATAGAACCACTCTTCCAAATGGTAATGCAGCTTCAAAAGTAGGTCCAGCTATAAATGCAACTTATCCAATTGGAAATTTCCTTCAAGATTGGAAGTATGTGCAAGGATTAGGTGATTTGGATGAACACAATGGCCGTTTTTGTAAAACACCGGAATATCCCAATGGAATTTACGCATATTTTGTAAGCATTGATGCAAACTTAAAACCTGTTTACCCTTTTGTTATTGGAGATACTTATTATGGAACGGTTCAAACAGGCAATACGGGTCCAGGTTCTGGTCATATAACTATTTCAGAAGCAACTATGGTTTATAATGGAAGTAGTTCAGGAATTGATAATATTTTGAATAAGATTCAATATAGAATATTACCAAATCCAAGCAGTGATTATTTGCATATTTATATGGATGAAAATAGTATAAACAATGTGAAAGCAAGTATTTACGACAGTAAAGGTAGTTTAATAGAAAAACGAGATTTTGTTCAGCCAAGTATTGCTTATTCATTTGATTTGACAAGCTATGAAGATGGTCTTTATTTCTTATATCTCGAAACTGATAATCAAAAAGTGGTTCATAAATTTCTTAAAACTAAATAGTCTAATTATAAGCTAGCAAATTATTGGGATAATTAATATTTTCAATAGTTTTGGAGTAATGAAATCAAATAGAACAATATTAAAATACAGCCTATTTATGATAGGCTTATTTTTTTTATTTTCATTCAAATTCTCCAAGCCTCATAATGAACCTTCACTCGTGCTTGATTTCAATCATATGGTTGGAAGAGAGGATTTGATTTTGGATTCGGTGATGTACAAGAATGAATTTAATCAAAGCTATAGCATTAGTAAGTTTAGGTATTATATCAGCAACATTAAATTGAGGAGAAATGATGGAACTGGATACATTTCAAATGAATATTATTTGATAGATGTTGAAAATAAAGAATCACAACAAATCATAATTCCTGAAAAGGGCGACTATATCTCAATTTCTTTTACCATTGGCGTAGATAGTTTGCACAATTGTAGTGGATTGCAAAAGGGGGCTTTAGACCCAGTTAAAGGGATGTTTTGGGTTTGGAATACAGGTTATATTTTTTTGAAATTAGAGGGTAAATCACCCTTTTCAAAAACGCCTTCCAATATCTTTGAATATCATATTGGAGGTTATAAACAACCTAGTAATAGTATACGACAAGTAACTTTAAATTTGTCAGAAAAATCGATACAAAGTATAGTAGATGATGCAGATTTATTGCCCATTTCAGTTGATGTTTCAGAAATATTAAAAACACCTAAAAGTATTGATTTTACTAGGCTTTCATCAGTAACAGATTTTAACAATGCCACCATGATTGCAGATAATTATGCTGACATGTTTAGTGTAATTAAATAATAATTTTAATTTGAAATTACAGTGAAGCCCAAGTTACAAATCATAGCCTATCTTTTATTTTTTGTAATACTTTCTGCCTTCATGTTGGATGAAAATCCTTATTTTAAAATTACCAATAAGGATGTGGTCTTTAAGAATCCAAAAGGATTTCCAAAACCCATTTATGATTTATCTAAAAACAAGCCCACCCCTGAAGGATTTACTTTAGGACGTAAATTGTTTTATGATCCAATACTATCAGTGGATTATTTTACGAGTTGTGCTACTTGTCATCAGCAGTTTGCAGCGTTTGCGCACATCGACCATCCGTTAAGTCATGGAATAGGAGGGAAGATAGGCATCCGTAATGTGCCTGCGCTTCAGAATTTAATATGGAAAGATGCATTTATGGCTGATGGTGGCATAAACCATTTGGATTTGCAGCCTATTGCACCTATTACAAGTCCTTCTGAAATGGGCGAAAATCTGTCAAATGTATTAAAAAAGTTGCAAGCCGATTCAGCTTACAAACGGATGTTTTATAAGGCTTTTAAGGACTCAATAATAACAACGGAGATGTTGATGAAATCGCTTTCTCAATTCTTATCATTGATGATTTCTAGTAATTCAAGATATGATAAATTTATAGCCGGTAATGATACATTGAGTAACAATGAACAAAAAGGTTTGAAGTTGTTTAATAGCAATTGTGCTACTTGTCATACTCCTCCGCTTTTTACAGATAATAAATACCACAGTATTGGATTGAAACCAGATTCTAATTTGAATGATAAAGGGCGAATGGACATAACTTCTTATAAAGAAGATTATTTTAATTTTAAAACCCCAAGTTTGCGAAATGTAGAAATGACCTACCCATACATGCATGATGGTAGGTTTAGAAATTTGAAGGAAGTAATGAATCATTATGCATCATCACTATCTTGTAGTAACAAAAAGTTTGTTGAATCTGAAAAGACCGAACTAATAGCATTCTTAAAAACCTTAACAGATATGGAGTACCTGCATGATAGAAGGTTTGCAGATCCAAATACCTATTAAACAAAAGACCACCATCAATTGAATGATGGCGGTCCTTTATATTTAATTAAAGAGTTATATTTAGCTTTTTTCCATTACCCATTTGGCCACTTTTGGAGCTAATTCTTTTTGAGATTTTGCGCCAACAAACACACCAATATGTCCGCCTGGAAATGCATATAATTCTTTGTCTTTTGAGCCAATAAAATCATTTACTGGAATGGTTGAACTATTAGGAATGATATTGTCCTCGGTAGCATAAATATTAAGGAATGGCATTGTGATTTTTTTCAAATCAATTTTGTATTTACCAATCATCAATTCACCTTTAATAAGTTTGTTGTCTTGCCATAAATCTTTAATGTATTTACGGAACATTTCACCTGGTAAATCAGGACAATCTGCTTTCCATTTTTCCATACGAAGGAAGTTCATCAATTTGGCTTCATCTTGCATCATGTCCATCACACCAATGTATTTAGCCACATCCATGCTTGGTTTCAACGAGCTAAATCCAGCGTTTAACATATCAGCAGGGATTATACCAAGACTATCTACCATGGCATCCACGTTGATGTCTTTAGTCCATTTGTATAACATACAGCTACCTTGATCAGCAAAATCAAAAGGAGTTACATATACACTTAAGCTTTGCAATTTTTCAGGGAAAATAGCAGCATAAATAGCACTAAAAGTACCACCCATACAAATACCCATTTTATGGATTTTGTTGTTATTAGTTGACTTGCGAACAAAATCAACAGCACCTCCCATAAAGTCTAAGATATAGTCTTCCATGGTTAGGTATTTATGTTGTTTTTGAGGATAACCCCAATCCATAATATAGATATCCAAACCTTCATCTAAAAGTTTTTTCATCAAACTTCTATCTGGTTGCAAATCCAAAACGTCATGTCTGTTCATCATAGCAAATGAAACCAATACAGGTATTTTACATTTTGCAGGAGTTTCACGTTTGTAGTGATAAAGTTTCACTAAATCACGTTGCCAAACTAATTCTTTAGGTGTAGTAGCTATTTCTACATCTTTGATATTTTGTAATACTTCATAACCTTTAATCAGCTTTTCGCTGGTTTTGGTCATTTCGTCCATCATTCCACTTACGTTCATTTTTGAGATTGTTTTAAGGTTTCTAATTAGTCCAAAAGTATAAATTTAGTTGTATAAAAAAAGCCACAGAAGAAAATTATCTGTGGCTTTGGTACATATAAACCAAACCAATTATTTATTATGCGTTTTTAGCCGATTTTTTAGCAGCAGTTTTAGGAGCGCTAGAAGCCTCGGTAGCCTCAGTTGTAGTCTCAACATCTAATTGCGATTCAAGCATATTAATACGCTTTTTTAACTCATAGATAGTTTTGTACAACTCATCCATTTCTGTACGGTTAATTAATGGTAAATGTTCCATTGATTTTTCCATACTTGCTTCAATTTTCTTTTTCAATGTTAATTGCATGGCACTTACTTCACTCATCATTTTTGAGTATTCTTCAGTTTCGTACAATTTAACAAAATGCTTATCATTTGTATTCAACCATGCGCTATACAAATCGATGAAGCTGCTCATGTCTTTTCCTTCTTGGATGTTAGCATATAAAGTTTCTGAAACTTCTTCCATAGCTTTCAATCCAGTTTGGTATGTCATGTATTGCATTTGAGTATTCTTAACATTGTATGTCATTAACATGTTAGAAATCTCACGCATTTCATTCATTGCTGCATTGTTTTTTGTATTACCCATTAACTTAGTAAATGGAGCAGACGCATTGTCAATAGCAGTGTTGAATTGATTGTAATAGTTCATCATATTAGCAAATGAATCATTCATGTTTGGCATGTTGTTATTCATCATACCTTTCATGTTATCAAACATAGTTTTGTTTGAATTCATCATGTTGTTCATATTGTCTTTCATGCTAGTCATAGCAGGGTTTTCCATCATGTTTTTCATCCAATCTGGTTGCATACCAAACATTTTATCCATCATTTCTTTGTACACAGATGTATTAAACATTTGTTTGAACATTTCAGGAGTAAAAGTTTTGTCTTGGATAGACTTCATCATTGGCATGAAAAATTCAAAAGCTTTCATTTGCATTTCAGCATTGTTAAACATGCTTACAAAGTTTTCTTTAGTGCTGTTGTTTTCAAAATTTTTCATCATTTCGCTGTATGAACTATTCATAGTATTCATCCAGTTGTTGTATAGGTTCATCATGTTGTTGTATGATGCGTTCATATCAGTATTACCCATATTAGCGAAAGGCGTTTTGTTGTTTTCAAACCAAGTTTTTGCAGTGTTTATTTGGTTGTTCATCCAAGTGTTAAAAAACTCAAATGCTTGACCCGGATTTTTGTTTTCGCCATTAGCGTTGTTAAAGAAAGCCATTTGGCTGTCATACCATTTTTTGAAGAATTCTGAGTCGAAATTTGTGTTGTTACCAGCGAACATGTTTGTTTTCATGTTGTTTGCAGCTTGTGTAAAATTTTCAACAGCCTGTTTTTGCATGTCAGCCATCGATTCAAAAATGTTTTTGTTTGTTGTTTCCATTGTTTTTTTTGTTATAATTGGGCAATATTTTAAATTATTTATTCCCCCTTTAAATCGGCCGCAAAATTAGCTCAATTTATTTAATAACAATGAATTGAATGTTAAATTATTTGTACACCCATCAAACCCCTATCAATAGTGATGTTTGACGAATATGACTTTTATCAAGACACTGTTTTTTTAAAATAAATTATTCAAAAAAGAGGTTTTGAACGTCATTTTTTTTATTGTTGCCCATTATTTTTTTCAAATTTTCACAAATTCTAAAATTAAACAAATCACATTATGACAGCACCACAAGTAGGCGACATTTTCACACACGACTTTTCTTACACACAAGAACAAGTAGATTTATATGCAAAAATATCTGGAGATACCAATCCATTGCATGTTAACCAAGAAGTAGGCAAAGCAAGTATGTTTGGCAAATGCATCATTCATGGACATTTCAGTGCGAGTGTTTTTACTAAAATTTTCGGAGTATTGTTTCATGCCGAGGGACATATTTATATGAAACAAAATACTACTTTCTTAAAACCGATGTTTGTAGATACTCCTTATCAAGCTGTGATTACAGTAAAAGAAATTTTTCCTGAGAAAAACAGAGTATTGTATGAAACCAAAGTAGTAGATCCTGCAACTGGTTCGGATACCATAGTTGGAGAAGCTTTATTAATGAACAAAAAAGATTACAACTGGTAAAATGTATATGAATAATCAAAGCCGATGTAAAATATAAAGGCTTTGATTATTAATTAAAAGTCCTTTGAAATTTGTTTTTAGGCAACAAAATTTATTGCGACACTTGCATTTTACAATTCCGAAATGCACCTTTGCACCGCTGTTACACACATCAGAAAAGTTTTTTAAAAGTTTTTTGATTTTTTTTGCTTCCAAATTTGTATTCATCCTATGAAATACTACATTTGCAGTCCTTTTTGTGAGAAAGATAGACTTGTAGATTAAGTTCTTTGTAGGAAATACCTTGATTTTATGCCATTTTCGAGTGAAATCGAAAGATTGGTTCAGTACTATCTGTAACGGCTTAAAATATAACATTTATTGATAAACGCCACTTTAGCTCAGCTGGTAGAGCAACTGATTTGTAATCAGTAGGTCGCTGGTTCGATTCCGGCAAGTGGCTCCAGTAATTACCACCATGTAATTACAGTTGGGGAGATACCAGAGCGGTCAAATGGGGCAGACTGTAAATCTGCTGCGAGAGCTACGAAGGTTCGAATCCTTCTCTCCCCACACCAAAAATACTAAAAAAGTTAATTGAACTAGTTTCGATTAACTTTATGTTAGTTTATGCGAGAGTAGCTCAGTTGGTAGAGCGACAGCCTTCCAAGCTGTAGGTCGCGGGTTCGAGCCTCGTCTCTCGCTCATGTAGAGCATAGTTATTACGTTATTAGTTATTCGGATAACGATTAACGAAATAACTAATAGCAGTTGAAAGTTAATTAAGCTGTTGTAGCTCAGGGGTAGAGCACTTCCTTGGTAAGGAAGAGGTCGAGAGTTCAATTCTCTTCAACAGCTCAAAAAGAAAAAGAAAAACTAAATAAACAAATATAACTATGGCTAAAGAAAAATTTGACCGCAGTAAACCTCACGTAAACATTGGTACTATCGGTCACGTAGATCACGGGAAAACAACCTTAACAGCAGCAATTACAAAAGTATTAGCTGATGCAGGTTTATCAGAAGCTCGCTCATTCGATTCAATCGATTCAGCTCCTGAAGAAAAAGAACGCGGTATTACGATCAACACAGCGCACGTAGAGTATTCTACTGCTAATCGTCATTATGCCCACGTTGACTGTCCAGGTCACGCGGATTATGTTAAAAACATGGTAACTGGTGCTGCCCAAATGGACGGAGCTATCCTTGTGGTTGCTTCTACAGATGGCCCAATGCCTCAAACTCGCGAGCATATCCTATTAGCTCGTCAGGTTGGTGTACCTCGTATCGTTGTATTCATGAACAAAGTGGATATGGTTGATGATGCTGAATTATTAGAAATCGTTGAGATGGAAATCCGCGATTTGTTAAGCAAATATGATTTCCCAGGAGAAGAAATTCCTATTATCCAAGGTTCTGCTTTGGGTGGTTTGAATGGTGATCCAAAATGGGTTGGTAAAATCATGGAATTAATGGCTGCAGTTGATGCATACATACCGGTTCCACCACGTTTAACTGAACTTCCTTTCTTAATGCCAGTTGAAGACGTATTCTCGATTACAGGTCGTGGTACTGTTGCAACAGGTCGTATCGAGCGTGGTATCGTTAACTCAAATGAAACAGTTGATATCATTGGTTTAGGTGCTGAGAAATTACAATCAGTTGTAACTGGTGTTGAAATGTTCCGTAAAATATTAGACAGAGGTGAAGCAGGTGATAACGTAGGTTTATTATTACGTGGTATTGACAAAAACCAAATCCGTAGAGGTATGGTTATTTGCAAACCAGGTTCAGTAACACCGCACACTAAATTCAAAGCTGAAGTTTACGTATTATCAAAAGACGAAGGTGGACGTCATACTCCTTTCTTCAACAAATACCGTCCACAGTTCTACTTACGTACAACTGACGTAACTGGAGAGGTAATGTTGCCAGATGGTATGGAAATGATCATGCCTGGTGATAACGTAACTGTAACTGTTCAATTGATCGCACCTATCGCAATGGAGAAAAACTTACGTTTTGCTATCCGTGAAGGTGGTCGTACAATTGGTGCGGGTCAGGTAACTGAAATTTTAGATTAATACTGTATATTAAGACTTTAGATGTTGGCTAACGACATGTTAGCCAACATTTATTGTCAATATACGGGCATAGTTCAATGGTAGAATGTCGGTCTCCAAAACCGCTGATCAGGGTTCGAATCCTTGTGCCCGTGCAAGTTAACAACAAAAAGACAATCTCATGAATAAAATCAGAGAATACATTAAACTATCTACCGATGAATTGGTAAATAAAGTAACTTGGCCTACATGGGAAGAGCTACAAGAAAGCACGCTTATCGTTATGATAGCTTCTTTGCTAATTGCTCTTGTTATTTATGTTATTGATATAGTTAGTAGTAGTGCACTTGGATTTTTTTACCAAATTTTCCAAGGATAATTTAAGAGGTGTAAATATTTACAATGTTGGAAGAACAATTTAAATGGTATGTGGCTAGGGTAATAACTGGTCAAGAGAAAAAGATTAAAGCTCAAATGGAGATTGAATTGGAGAGAGCTGCCTTAACTCATCATGTGCCTCAAATACTTATTCCTACCGAAAAAGTTTACACCGTAAAGAATGGTAAGAAACTAATTAAAGAGAAAGCCTATTTACCTGGTTATATTTTAATTCAGGCTGAAATAGTAGGTGAAGTTGGACATATAATAGACTCTGTAAATGGTGTAGTTGGATTCTTAGGTGGTAAATCAACTCCAGTTCCTTTGAGAGCAAATGAAGTTGCTCGTATTTTGGGTAATGTTGACCAAATCTCTGAAAATGGTGAAACAATACTTGAACCATTTATAGTAGGTGAGAGCGTGAAAGTAAATGATGGACCTTTTAGCGGATTCAGTGGAATTATTGAAGAGGTAAGTGAAGAGAAGAAAAAATTAAAAGTAATGGTGAAAATCTTTGGAAGAAGAACGCCATTAGAATTAAATTTTGTACAAGTAGAAAAAGAAAATTAAGAAATATAATTCATTTGATGGCCTGAAAAATCTAAATTTTCGAGCAATCAAATTACGATACTAATAAATTATAGATTATGGCTAAAGAATTAACCGGTTTTATTAAATTACAAGTTAAAGGTGGCGCTGCCAATCCTGCACCTCCAATTGGACCTGCTTTGGGTTCTAAAGGTGTTAACATCATGGAGTTTTGCAAGCAGTTCAATGCTCGTACTCAAGATAAAGCAGGTAAAATATTACCAGTGGTTATCTCTGTTTATAGCGATAAATCATTCGATTTTGTAATTAAAACTCCTCCAGTTGCATCTCAATTGTTAGAAGCTTCAAAAGCTGCTAAGGGATCAGCAGAATCAAACCGTAAAAAAGTAGGTTCAGTAACTTGGGAGCAAGTTAGAGCAATTGCTTCTGACAAAATGCAAGATATGAATTGCTTCAAAGTAGAATCGGCCATGAAAATGGTTGCAGGTTCAGCTCGTAGCATGGGTTTAGAGGTAAAAGGCGAAAATCCTTTTAATTAGTCAAAAGAAAAAAATAATTAAAAATGGCACGCATAAGTAAAAAAAGAAAAGAGGCTTTAAAGAAAGTTGACCAAACTAAATCTTATTCGCTTACTGAGGCTTCAAAATTAGTTAATGAAATTTCATATACTAAGTTTGAATCATCAGTGGATATCGATGTACGATTAGGTGTTGACCCTAAAAAAGCTAATCAAATGGTTCGTGGTGTGGTTTCATTGCCACACGGTACAGGTAAAACTGTTCGTGTATTAGCATTGGTTCCAGCAGATAAAGAAGCAGAAGCAAAAGAAGCAGGAGCTGACTTTGTTGGATTAGACGAATATATTACAAAAATTGAAGGTGGATGGGTAGATGTAGATATCATCATCACTATGCCAGCAGTTATGGCTAAATTAGGTAAATTAGGTAGAGTATTGGGACCTCGTAACCTAATGCCAAACCCTAAATCTGGCACTGTTACTACTGATGTGGCTAAAACCATTAAAGAAGTAAAAGCTGGTAAAATTGATTTCAAAGTTGACAAAGAAGGAGCTATCCATACATCAATCGGAAAAACTTCATTTGCTCCTGAGAAATTGATGGAAAATGCAGTTGAGTTAATTCAATCGATTGCTAAATTAAAACCATCTTCAGCTAAAGGTACTTATTTCAGAGGTGTTAATATTTCTAGCACCATGAGTCCTGGAATTAAAGTTGATACTAAATCTATTCCGGGCATTTAATTAAAGGGGCGTTATGAATAAAGATCAAAAATCACAAGTTATAAATCAGTTGACTGAAAAATTTGCTGAATATCAAAATGTTTATATTACTGATATCGCGAGTTTGAATGCTAAAAGAACAAGCGACTTAAGACGTTTACTTTTTAAAGAAGGTATTGAATTGCAAATGGCAAAAAATACCTTGATTGAAAAAGCAATGGAAAAAAGTGGTCGTAATTTCGGAAACTTAGCAGATACCCTTGTTGGAAATACAGCTCTAATGTTTAGTGCAGATATGAAGGCTCCAGCAAAAGCTATCAAAGATTTCCGTAAAGGTACTAAAGGTGATCCTAAGCCATATTTAAAAGGTGCATTAATCGATACTGATGCATTTATAGGCGATGACCAATTAGATGCATTGATAGCACTTAAAACTAAAAATGAGCTTATCGGTGAAATCATTGGATTGTTACAATCTCCAGCTCAAAATGTTATCAGCGCATTACAATCAGGCGGTAATAAATTGGCAGGTATTGTTAAAACATTATCTGAAAAACCTGAATAATAGAAATAAAAACAAATCAATAATTAATAACAATTTAAATTTAAATTACAAATGGCAGATTTAAAAGCGTTTGCTGAGCAGTTGGTAAACTTATCAGTAAAAGAAGTAAATGAGTTAGCTCAAATTTTAAAAGACGAGTACGGTATAGAGCCTGCTGCTGCAGCTGTAGCTGTTGCTGCTGCTCCTGCTGGTGCAGCTGCTCCTGCTGCTGAAGAACAAACATCTTTTGATGTAATTCTTAAAAATGCAGGTGCTGCAAAATTAAATGTAGTGAAATTAGTTAAAGACTTAACTGGTCTTGGATTAAAAGAAGCTAAAGAACTTGTAGACGGTGCACCTAAGCCAGTTAAAGAAGGCGTTAGCAAAGATGAAGCTAACACTTTAAAAGCTAAGCTTGAGGAAGCTGGTGCTGAAATCGAATTGAAGTAATTCATTCAAAGCACGAAACGTAATTTGACCCCGGCCTATGCCGTGGGTCAATTTGCTGTTTATACCTATTGAGTTATTAACTCCAATTCACTTTTAAAAAAAATATTACATTGGCCAATAAAAATATAACTCCCGAAGGAAGGATTTCCTTTGCTTCAGTAAAACAAGTAATTGATTATCCCGATTTTTTGGATGTTCAATTACAATCTTTTAAAGAATTTTTCCAATTAGACACAACCTCTGAAAGCCGCTCAAATGAAGGTCTTTACAAGGTGTTTATGGAAAACTTTCCAATCAGTGATACAAGAAATATTTTTACTTTAGAGTTTCTTGATTACTTCGTTGATCCACCACGCTACTCGATCGAAGAGTGCATCGAACGTGGATTGACATACTCAATTCCATTAAAAGCCAAATTAAAACTTAGTTGTAACGACCCTGAACATGAGGATTTCCAAACCATCGTTCAGGATGTTTATTTAGGTACAATTCCTTACATGACACCAAGTGGTACATTCTGTATCAATGGTGCTGAACGTGTTATTGTATCTCAGTTACATCGTTCTCCAGGTGTTTTCTTTGGTCAATCGTACCATACAAATGGTACTAAATTATATTCAGCTCGTGTTATTCCTTTCAAAGGTAGCTGGATAGAATTTGCAACAGATGTAAACAACGTAATGTATGCTTACATCGACCGTAAAAAGAAGTTTCCAGTAACTACATTGCTTCGTGCCATCGGTTTCGAATCAGATAAAGACATTTTGAATTTATTTGATTTGGCTGAAGAGGTTAAAGTAAGCAAAGCAGGTTTGAAAAAAGTTCTTGGACGTAAATTAGCAGCTAGGGTACTTCGTACTTGGGTTGAAGATTTCGTTGATGAGGACACTGGAGAGGTTGTTTCTATCGAGCGTAACGAAGTTATCATCGAGCGTGATACTACCTTGGAAGAAGAGCATATTGATATGATTCTTGAAGCTGAAGTGAAAGCCATTATCCTTCATAAGAACGAATCAAATCATAGTGAATTTGC
Source organism: Bacteroidia bacterium (assembly GCA_040403075.1). Classification (GTDB taxonomy): domain Bacteria; phylum Bacteroidota; class Bacteroidia; order UKL13-3; family UKL13-3; genus RGVD01. The sequence continues at coordinate 7,334 of JBBALJ010000047.1, read as the reverse complement.
TACCATCTTAAATACTTTACAAAAAGATACATCAAACAGTGCAAAAGAAGCACATGAGCATATCTATCGTCAGTTGAGGAATGCAGATCCACCTGATGAAGAAACCGCAAAAGGTGTAATCGAAAAATTATTCTTCTCTGACAAACGTTACGATTTAGGAGAAGTTGGTAGATACCGTATTAATAGAAAATTGAACAAATCTGAAGGCATGGACGTTCGCGTTCTTAGCAAAGATGATATTGTTTCAATCATAAAATATCTAATTGAATTGGCTAATTCACGTGCAGACGTGGATGATATTGATCACTTGAGCAACAGACGTGTTCGTACAGTTGGAGAACAATTGTATTCTCAGTTTGGTGTTGGATTGGCTCGTATGGCACGTACAATTCGTGAGCGTATGAATATCCGCGACAATGAGGTGTTTACTCCAGCAGATTTGATTAATGCTAAGACTTTATCTTCTGTAATCAATTCGTTCTTTGGAACCAATCAGTTATCTCAATTTATGGATCAAACCAATCCATTGGCAGAGATTACTCACAAAAGAAGAATGTCTGCCCTAGGGCCAGGCGGTCTTTCTCGTGAGAGAGCAGGTTTTGAGGTGCGTGACGTACATTATACTCACTACGGTCGTTTATGTACAATTGAAACACCAGAGGGTCCAAACATTGGTTTGATTTCTTCACTTTGTGTGCATGCAAAAATTAACGGAATGGGTTTCATTGAAACACCTTACCGTAAAGTGGTAAATGGTAAAGTTTCTATCAACGAAACTGTTACTTACCTGAGTGCTGAAGACGAAGAAGGAAAAACAATTGCACAATCGAATGCGATTTATGATGAAGAAGGAAATTTTGTTGATACAAGAGTAAAAGCTAGATACGAAGGTGACTTCCCGATGCTTGAGCCAGACAAAATTGATTTCATGGATATTGCTCCAAATCAAATAGTATCGATTGCAGCTTCATTGATTCCTTTCCTAGAGCATAATGATGCGAATCGTGCCTTGATGGGATCGAACATGCAACGTCAAGCAGTACCTCTATTAAGACCAGAAGCTCCAGTTGTGGGTACAGGTCTTGAAGGTCGTGTTGCACGCGATAGCCGCAATTTAATTGTAGCTGAAGGCAATGGGGTTGTTGAATATGTTGATGCAAAAGAAATACGTGTTCGTTATGAGCAAACTGAAACTGATAAATTAATCAGCTTTGGAACTGATACCAAAACGTATGATATTATAAAATTCCGCAGAACCAACCAAAATACTTGTGTTAATTTAAGACCAATTGTTAAAAAAGGTACTAAAGTAACCAAAGGTCAGGTGATGTGCGAAGGATATGCAACACAAGGTGGTGAATTAGCAATCGGACGTAACTTGAAAGTAGCATTCATGCCTTGGCAAGGATATAACTTCGAGGATGCGATTGTTATCAGCGAAAAAGTAGCTAAAGAAGATATTTTTACTTCATTACACGTAACTGAATACGAACTTGAGGTTCGTGATACAAAACGTGGTGAAGAAGAATTAACAAACGATATTCCGAATGTTAGTGAAGATGCTACTAAAAACCTTGATGAAAACGGATTGATTCGTGTAGGATGTGAAATAGGTGAAGGTGATATCTTAATTGGTAAAATCACGCCTAAAGGTGAAACTGAGCCTTCTCCAGAAGAAAAATTATTACGTGCTATCTTTGGTGACAAAGCGGGTGACGTAAAAGATGCTTCTTTGAAAGCGGGGCCTTCATCTGGAGGAATTGTAATTGATAAAAAATTATTTGCTCGCGCTAAGAAAGAGAAATCTTCTCGTGCAGATGAGAAAACAAAAATTGCAAAACTTTCTGCAGAACACGACAAACATTCTAAAGCAATTAAAGACATTTTAGTTGAGAAGTTGTTTGGTATTCTATCAGGCAAAACATCACAAGGTGTATTAAATGTTTATGGTGAAGAAATGATTCCAAAGGGAACCAAGTTCACTATGAAAAACTTGAACGATGTTGATTACACCAATGTTAATGCTACCAATTGGACAACTGACTCAGAGAAAAACGAAGTAATTCGTTTGATTTTGGGTAACTACAAAAACAGATTGAACCAAGAAATAGCTGCTTTCAAACGTAAAGAGTTTGCTGTAAGCGTAGGCGATGAATTACCAACTGGTATATTGAAATTGGCTAAAGTTTATGTGGCTCAAAAACGTAAATTGAAAGTAGGGGATAAGATGGCTGGTCGCCACGGAAATAAAGGTATTGTTGCGCGTATTGAGCGTGAAGAAAACTTACCATTTATGGAAGACGGAACACCAGTAGATATCGTATTGAACCCGCTAGGTGTACCTTCACGTATGAACTTAGGACAGATTTACGAAACTGTTTTAGGTTGGGCAGCTAAAGAATTAGGAGTAAAATTTGCTACGCCAATTTTTGATGGTGCGAGTGACGATGATGTATTACAATATACACGCGAAGCTGGTATTCCTGATTGGGGTAAGACTTATTTATACAATGGATTGTCAGGTGAGCGTTTCGATCAGCCAACTACTGTGGGAGTAATTTATATGATTAAATTAGGTCACATGGTTGATGATAAGATGCATGCACGTTCAATCGGACCATACTCATTAATTACACAACAACCATTGGGTGGTAAAGCTCAATTTGGAGGTCAGCGTTTTGGTGAGATGGAGGTTTGGGCACTTGAAGCATATGGTGCATCTAACATTCTACAAGAAATATTAACCATTAAGTCGGATGATATTATTGGTAGAGCTAAAACTTATGAGGCTATTGTTAAAGGTGATAATTTACCTCAACCTGGTATTCCTGAATCATTCAATGTATTGGTTCATGAGTTAAGAGGTTTAGGTTTAGATTTAACCTTAGAATAAATTTAATGTGTGAATGTGTGTATGTGAAAATTCATGTACACACATTTTCAAATTTTCAAATTCTCACATTCTTAAATTGAAAAAATGTCAATAAAAAAAGATCAGAAATTAAAAAGTAACTTTACCAAAATTCGTATTGGTTTGGCTTCTCCAGAGTCAACTTTACAACGTTCTTTTGGTGAGGTAACAAAGCCTGAAACTATCAACTACAGATCATTCAAACCAGAGATGGGTGGATTGTTCTGTGAGCGTATTTTTGGCCCGATAAAAGATTACGAATGTCATTGCGGTAAATACAAACGTATTCGCTACAAAGGCATCGTGTGCGATAGATGTGGTGTGGAAGTTACTGAAAAGAAAGTGCGTAGAGAGCGCATGGGACATATCAACTTGATCGTTCCTGTTGCTCATATCTGGTACTTCCGTTCATTGCCAAACAAAATTGGTTACTTATTAGGCGTGCCTACTAAGAAACTTGATATGGTGGTTTACTACGAGCGTTATATCGTTTGTCAACCAGGTATCAAAGATTCAGATGGAGTTATTATCAATGATTTGTTAACTGAAGAAGAGTATTTAGATATTCTTGATTCGTTACCAAAAGATAACCAAATGTTGGACGATAACGATCCTAAAAAATTCATTGCTAAAATGGGTGGTGATGCTTTATGGTTCATGTTGTCTAGAATTGATTTAGACGCTTTATCATTCGATTTACGTAATAAGGCTAGTAACGAAACCAGCCAACAACGTAAAAACGAAGCATTGAAGCGTTTGAAAGTAATCGAAGGATTCAGAAACGCTCAAGAGCGTGGCGAAAACCGTCCTGAGTGGATGGTGGTTAAAATCCTTCCGGTTATTCCGCCAGAATTGCGTCCTTTAGTTCCATTAGAAGGTGGCCGTTTTGCTACTTCTGATTTGAACGATTTATACAGACGTGTTATTATTCGTAACAACCGTTTGAAGCGTTTGATGGAAATCAAAGCACCTGAAGTAATCTTACGTAATGAAAAACGTATGTTACAAGAAGCAGTAGATTCACTTTTTGATAATACAAGAAGAGTAAGTGCTGTTAAAACTGAAGGTAACCGTCCTTTGAAATCTTTAAGCGATATGCTAAAAGGTAAACAAGGTCGTTTTCGTCAAAACTTATTAGGAAAGCGTGTTGATTATTCTGGTCGTTCGGTAATCGTTGTAGGGCCACAATTGAAATTACACGAGTGTGGTATTCCTAAAAACATGGCTGCTGAGTTATTCAAGCCATTTGTTATTCGTAAATTATTAGAGCGTGGTATTGTTAAAACGGTTAAATCGGCTAAGAAATTAGTTGATAGAAAAGAACCAGTAATTTGGGATATTTTAGAAAATATTTTAAAAGGACATCCTATTTTACTTAACCGTGCTCCTACACTACATAGATTAGGTATTCAGGCATTCCAACCAAAACTAATCGAAGGAAAAGCTATTCAGCTACATCCTTTGGTGTGTACAGGTTTTAATGCGGATTTTGACGGTGATCAGATGGCTGTTCACGTTCCACTTGGAAACGCAGCTATTTTGGAAGC
>JBBALJ010000047.1:0-2776 GCA_040403075.1 Bacteroidia bacterium | reverse complement strand
TAGTACCTGAAGAATTTGGTTATATCAACGATATCTTAACCAAGAAAAACTTACGTGATATCATCGGTGAAGTAGTTACTGTTTGTGGTATGGATAAATGTGCTAAGTTCCTTGATGCTATCAAAGAATTAGGATACCAAGCCGCTTTCAAAGGAGGTTTATCATTTAACTTAAGTTATGTGAAAATTCCTGATGAAAAAGCAAAATTTGTAAATGCTGCGCAAGCTGAAGTTGATGAAATCCGTAGTAACTACGAGCAAGGTTTCATTACCAACAACGAGCGTTACAACCAAGTAATTGACGTTTGGACACGTGTTAACAATAAGTTAGCCGATACATTATTAAAACAATTACGCGAAGATCAACAAGGATTCAACCCAGTTTATATGATGTTGGATTCTGGAGCGCGTGGTAGTAAAGAGCAAATTCGTCAGTTGGGTGGTATGAGGGGATTGATGGCAAAACCACAAAAAAATCTTGTGGGTGGAACTGGAGAGATTATCGAGAATCCAATTTTGTCGAATTTCCGTGAAGGTCTATCCGTTATCGAATACTTTATCTCTACCCACGGTGCGCGTAAAGGTTTGGCCGATACCGCTTTGAAAACTGCGGATGCGGGTTACTTAACACGTAGGTTACATGACGTAGCACAAGATGTGGTAATTAACGAGCAAGATTGCGGAACCCTGCGAGGTATTCCAATTTCAGCACTTAAAGATAACGAAGAAGTTGTTGAGCCATTGTTCGAACGTATTTTAGGTCGTACAAGCTTACATGATGTATATGATCCATTAACTGGAGAGTTATATTGCAAAGCAGGCGAGTTAATCGTTGAGAAAATTGCACATAAAATCGAAGCATCTCCTATTGAAATCATGGAGATTCGTTCAGCATTAACTTGCGAAGCAAAGATTGGTGTTTGTGCTAAATGTTATGGAAGAAACTTGGCTACAGGCCGATTAGCTCAAAGAGGTGACTCTGTGGGTGTAATTGCAGCTCAGTCAATTGGTGAGCCAGGTACACAGTTAACACTTCGTACATTCCACGTGGGTGGTGCGGCATCAAACATTGCTACAGAAAGCAAAATGACTGCTAAATTCGCTGGTATATTAGAATTTGAAGAGATTAGAACAGTGAAGAGCGAAATAGATGGCGTGAAAGTGGATACTGTTTTAGGTCGTCAAGGTGAGATTAGAATTTTGGATGAGGTTACTCGTAACCCTATCATGGCTATAAACATTCCTTACGGTGCGCATTTGGTTGTTAAAGATGGCCAGAAAATTGCCAAAGGAGATGCTATTTGTAGTTGGGATCCTTACAATGCGGTAATCCTTTGCGAGCAGCCTGGTAAGGTTAAGTTCGAAAGTTTAATCGAGAACATTACCTACAAAGACGAAAGTGATGAGCAAACTGGTCACCGCGAGAAAGTGGTTATAGAAAGTAAGGATAAAACCAAAATTCCTTCTATCATCATGGTTGACAAAAAAGGTGAACCACAGAAGGAATATAACTTGCCAGTGGGTGCACACATTGTGGTAGAAGAAGGAACTGAATTAACTGCGGGTGGTATCTTAGTTAAGATTCCTCGTGTGGTTGGTAAAACCCGAGATATCACAGGAGGTTTACCACGTGTTACCGAGTTATTCGAAGCACGTAATCCTTCAAACCCTGCAGTTGTTACCGAGATTGATGGTGTAGTTACATTTGGTGGTATCAAACGTGGTAACCGCGAAATCGTAATCACATCAAAAGATGCTGAGGTTAAAAAATACATGGTCCCACTTTCTAAACATATCCTTGTTCAAGAAAATGACTTCGTAAAAGCAGGTTCATCATTAAGTGATGGTTCTATATCACCTCAAGATATATTGCGTATTGAAGGACCACAGGCTGTTCAGCGTTATATCTTAAATGGTATCCAAGAGGTTTATCGTTTGCAAGGTGTAAAAATCTCTGATAAGCATATCGAGGTAATTACCCGTCAGATGATGAGTAAATTGGAAGTAATTGATCCTGGAGATACATTATTACTAGAAGGTGAAAACGTAGATCGTTATACTTTCAAAGACACCAACGATTGGATCTTTGATAAGAAAGTAGTTTTAGAGTCTGGTGATTCAACCAATGTTAAACCTGGTCAGATTATCAGCTTACGTAAATTACGTGATGAGAATTCAATGCTAAAACGTAAAGACATGAAATTAGTTGAAGTGCGCGATGCTGAATCCGCAACAGCCGTTCAAGTAATCATGGGTATTACCAAAGCAAGTTTGGGTACACAAAGCTTTATGAGTGCTGCATCATTCCAGGAAACTACCAAAGTGTTGAACGAAGCTGCTATTTCAGGCAAAGTAGATCACATGATGGGATTGAAAGAAAACGTTATCGTTGGACATTTAATTCCTGCAGGTACAGGTATGCGTGAGTACGAAAAACTAATAGTTGGTTCGAAAGAAGAGTTTGATGCACTAGCTGCTTCAAAAGGCGAATAATAATTAGTTAAAACTATAAAATTTAAAAAGTCGGTTAGGCATAAATGTCAACCGACTTTTTATTTTTGTGACCGTGAGTACTGATTGGTTAATATGTTATACCAATCTAAAATCAATAAATCAGAAATCAAAAAATAAAAAGGGCCTTGTAGTACAATGGATAGTGCGTGAGTTTCCGAAGCTCAAAATCCAAGTTCGATTCTTGGCAGGGCCGCATAGTAAAGAAAATAATAAGCCAGAGGCTTATCAATAGGCTCACTAGCGGGACGCCAGCGAGTGCAGGA
>JBBALJ010000046.1:0-25288 GCA_040403075.1 Bacteroidia bacterium | reverse complement strand
CTTAACTTTGCGTAAAGTATATATACTTTACGCAGCATGACAATAATTATTTAAACTATGGCAAATAAATCAAGATTCGTTGTCGCAGAAAGTAGCATAAAAGCTTTTTTTAGAAATGGTACAAGAAAAGTATATAGTAAAGAACTACTAAGTGATGAGCTGGAGCAAAATAGAACTTTGTGGAATTTGCCTTTCTCCATGAACACAGATAAGTTTATCGAAAAATTATTACATAGTGAAATTCTGTCCAAACGTGAAATAATCTTTTCCGGAACTTATTTAAAGAAGGAAAGGTATTTAACTTCTGATGCTTCTGTCTTTCAAGTGGCAGTATCGCTTGTAAATAAATCTTACTTATCGCATTATACAGCTGTTTATCTTCATGGTTTAACAAACCAAATACCCAAGACAATTTATATTTCATTTGAGCAAAGTAAAAAGAATAATGTTGCCAGGGAACTGGAACAAAGTGCGATTGATTATGCATTTTCAAAATCGCAAAGAAAATCAGGTACAACCACAATATATGACGGATATACTCTTCTACTCCACAATGGTATGTACTCTAATCGTTCTGGAGTTTTTTCGTTAAATGATTTGCCAGTAACCAATATTGAAAGAACATTGATAGATATAGCTGTAAGACCAAGTTATGCAGGAGGTGTCGATTCAGTATTGGATATTTATAGAAGAGCCATTAATAAAATTTCAATTAATAAATTAATAGCAACATTAGATAAGCTAAATTTTATTTATCCGTATCATCAGACTATCGGATTTTATCTACAGAAAGCAGGATTGAGTGATGAAAAATTAGAGGGTCTGCGACAAAAGAAAATACATTTTGATTTTTACCTGACGTATGAGATAACTGAAAAAGAGTACAATCATGCTTGGAAAGTTTACCACCCTAAGGGAATGTGATACCTTCAAAGTTCTGTAGTACAAAGTCAAAATAGTAATCAAAGTCTTGCAGTTTTTCATATGGCGAAATCGTGTCTTTTACACTCTGCCAGTTATCGACATGAATTACTTTATTATTTCTTATCTCCTTTATAAAATGTACGGGAACCTTTTTAGCTCGAAAAATATTTTGGATAAGGTCTATATTTTCTTTTGTTGTAGGCTCGATTTCATGCATTTCCATTATTAAATGGATGTCATAAAAATCTCTGGCTCTTGCTCTTGGAGTAAATGACGCAATTACATCTTTATATTCTGGTATCTGTTGACATATTGCGCGAAGTTTTTCAAAAACAATCATTTCAGGAGTGTAAACATAGATTTTATAACCATCAACATTAATTGCCAACTTTTGTCCAACATGTTCAAATTTACTAAATTCTAATTCGAAAATGGTGGAATTGTCTGGATTTACAGATACAGCACCCCTTCTTAATTTTTCAATATTTCCCTTATGCTCATCGCAGATTATTTTATCAATGACTTTAAATTCAACTTTATATCCGCCCCAAAAATCTGCCACTTCTTCACGTATTTTTTTTGGCTTATTTAAAAATTTGTAGTCAATTATTACATAATCACTTTCAAGAAAAGTCTGTGTTAAAGTTGCTTCTATTCTTTTGGAGATACTAATCTCATCCTCGCTAAAGTCACCATCGTTAATGGAATAATCTAAATCAAAAGAGGTTCTTGAAATGGTACCACTTTTGGGTCTATAAGCTAAGTCAATCGCATTGCCTCCTTTTAAAACCAACGTCTCGACTAATTCATCATCTGAAGCAAGAGCTATGACGGCAATTCTTTTAACTTTATTTACTAAATCTATGTCCATTAGAGTTGATTTATATTCTGACTTCCTTTACATTTATAAATAATTTGCATATAGAGTATGTTTTTCAATCAAAAAATTATCCAATCCATCCAATGTTCAAACATTGGTGCAATTGTTCCCTCCTTCATAACAAATGTATCTATTTAATCAAGCATATCATAACAAAAGAATCAAAAAATTGGCAAAATCCGATTCAGAAAAAATCCAAGATATAAGTAATGATTTAGCTAATTTTGAAGCCCAGATGATAAAAGTAGAAGTATTTCAATTTAACGATTTTGCCGAAAACACCTATGTGTTAAGTGACGATACCAAAGAGTGTGTAATAATTGACCCAGGCTGTTATAGCCAAGCCGAGCGCAATGTATTGACTTCATACATTAGCCAAAACGGGCTAAAGCCCGTAAAACTGCTTAACACACATTGCCACATCGACCATATTTTAGGTAATGAGTTTGTTTCAACACACTACCAATTGCCCATTCATCTGCACAAAGAAGAATTGTTTACCTACAATGAAACCAAAAGGTGGACCGTGATGTTCAACATGTCTGATATTATTATTCCTGAAAACTTGTTGTTTGTGAATGAAGGAGATAAAATCACTTTTGGAAATTCTACTTTGGATGTGCTTTTTACACCTGGTCATTCCATTGCCAGCATTAGTTTTTATTGCCAAGAAGAAGGCTTTGTTATTTCGGGTGATGTGTTGTTTATGCATAGCATTGGCCGCACCGACTTACCCGGTGGGAATCTAGAAACCCTTTTGCAAAGCATTAGAACCAAATTGTTTACCCTACCCGAAAACACCAAAGTTTATAGCGGACACGGACCAAGCACAAGCATTGCTGCTGAAAAAGCCAACAACCCTTATCTAAAAAACTAATATGGACTACCAAACGATTATAGTCATATTGATTGTTGCTGCCTCTGTAGGCTACATAACCAAGGTTATTTACCGAAGCTTTAAAGGAAAAACATCCGCAGGCTGCGAGAATTGTGGGAAGTAACGTTGCAATTTTTATTAATTAAATAGTTATTATTTAATATTTATTCAATGACATTTATCAGTTAATAAATAAAATTATTTGGGCTCATAATCAGGCCAATAATTATTTAATTAGCTGATTTTCGATGTTAATGTTTTTTTTTTTGATGTAATTAGCATTGCTTTGTTATGCTTTGTTTAGCCAATTCGCGATAGGAAAGATAAAGTAGGAGAAAGCCAGCCTATATTAAATTGGTTAATCTAAAAATCAAAAACCTAAAATGAAAAAATTACTATTTTTATTCAGCATGATTATCGCTGTAACAACAATTGCGATGAAGCCTCTTACCAAGAATGTACCCATCTATCATACAACAAAAGGAGATATTCATCCTCCAATTGTTGTTCTTCAAAATGCGAATCCAGATGTCTGGACTATTATTAACAATTCTGGTTGTGATTACAGTATTGATTTATGGGTGACTATTGAAGGGCATGAACCAATTAAGTTATTAGCTCACGAAATCAAAACAGGAGAAACATCTTATTATAGTGCAGATGAAATTAGACATATGTTAGGGTTAGATGATGGTTCAGCATTTACTTTAACACAAATCTCAGCTGAAATTGATTTAAAGTCTACGGGTGAAAGAATAGGAGACACCTACCCTTCTGATAATTTCGATTTAAAAAATGTGGATTTACCAGAACCTTGCAATTGTGTTCATGTAAAATTTGATCGTTTTACAAGCACACTTACTTTAAGTAATTGTAAATAATTTCAGGATTTATTTTGAAGGGCAATTTGACATTTATTATATATAAATTGCCCTTCAAATTTATTTGAATTAAATAATAAAAATATGAGAAATTTTATTTGTATATTTATGTTGGTTTTAAATTATTACCAAGCTTTACCACAATGGGCTCAATCAAATACATCAGCAACTTTTAGACTGTCAGATGCTTCATTTACAGGCAATTCAACTGTCGTTACATTGCACGATAAATATACATATTTAAGCGCTGATAAGGGCGAATCATTTACTCAAATTTCAAATTTTTCAGGTAATACGATTCAAGCCATAAATGATAGCACTTTTATTGTTTGCAGGGGTGCTTTGATTAGCTATACAAATAACAAGGGCGCTAGTTGGAATAAACTTCAAATAAAAAACATATCAGGGGACACTATTTACAAAGGGGACATACTATTCGCACACTTATATTATAATGGAAAGGCAGTGGCTATTGGTGATATCTATAATGGTGATAGTTGTAACAATATTTTTCTCTCGGAGGATTGGGGAATAAGTTGGAATAGAAAAAAATGTGAAAATATTCAAATTACCTATAACCCGCCACCTCAGGGTATGTCAGGATTTTTAAATAATAGAAGATATGAATTTGGTAATACTTTACTTTTAAATAGTTTCATTAATAAAACTAAATTTTTTGTTGTATCTGATTATGGGAATATAATCAGAGAAGTAAGCTGGGACAGTTTAATACCAAATTTTTCTTCAATAAGGGATCATGCATTCAAAGACTCACTTAATGGGATCATTATATCAGGTGGTAATGTATATAAAACAAATGATGGATTAAAATCAATACAAAAAATAAATACACCTGAAAATTTCACATTAATAACCTATGCAAAACCCACCCCATCAAAACCAAAAGGATTTTATTTTGCATCATGCCCAAATGGTTCTTATACCAGCTCAGATGATGGGGCTAATTGGAATCAAGTAGATTTACAACAATATCTAACTGCTATTTTCAATAATACAGAGCAGGCTATTTCTTGTATTAGCAGTAATGGCTATAAAGTGTTATATTTTACAGGCTTTTCATCAATCAAAGAAAACGATAATAATCCAAAGTTGTTAGTTTACCCTAACCCTGCAAAAGACAATCTTTACATTGATGATGCAAATCAAAAAGGTATTTATGATTTAATTGATATTCATGGTCAAGCATTAGCTAAAGGAAATATCGAATCTGGCAAAAGAAACATGATAAGCTTGAATGGATGTAGTAACGGATTATATTTTTTAAGATGCTCGTTTGACAATCAAACAAGTATTTATAAAGTAATAGTAAATTAAATACCCCCCCTTTAGTCATTCAACAATAGCTTAAAATAAAAAAATGGATTGCGAAGCTTGGCCCTCAAATCCAAATCTTCAAACATGCAGCTAATGGTTTCTCGCAGTGCTTTGTTTTTGTTGGCTTTATTAACCACCAAATTAAACAGCCATGGGTATTTACAAAGTTTTTGCATGGTGTGACTTAACTTTAACTCATCCCATTGTCTATCATAAAATGCCTTGTCGTAAGCGGCATTAAAAGCATCATCATATTTATTTTGCTCCACACAGTTTTTGATATGTGCAGCAGCCAACATGCCGCTGTACATGGCATTACCTATACCCTCACCTGTGAAGGGGTCTATCAGTGCAGCCGCATCGCCCACCAACAAGAAAGCATCACCTGAAATTTTTCTTTTTTTGCTTCCGAGTGGCAAACCCCAACCTTGAATTTTTCCTTGCAATTCTGCGTTGGCAAAACGCTCTTTTATATTTGGGTTATTGGCAATGGCTCGCAGCATATCCTCTTTAAGGTTCACTTTTTTCTTGCTAACACTTGAGCTAAGCATCCCTGCTCCCACATTGGCCATTCCATTTGGCAAAGGGAATATCCAAAAATAACCTGGCAACAATTCTTCTAAAAAATGTAACTCAATAAAATTTTGAGGATGCATACCCTTTACACCTTTGTAATAGGCACGGATACCAGCGCAATAATGGTCATTGTCTTTGGTTATGTCTGAAAACTTTTTAGCTACTAGGCTTCTATCGCCCTCGGCACCCACCAATAGTTTAATACCACTGATTGTTTGTGTTTGCTTATCTTTTGTATAAGTTATTGATTTAACATCTCCGTTTGTTTCAATATCGGTCAACTCAGCCGCATCAATAACATGTGCGAAATCCTTATCCAATCTATTAAACATAGAAGCATCAAAATACATTCTTTTGCTGATAAAACCAGGTGCATGGCTTTCTTTGCTCATGTCTGATTTGAAAGGAATATCAATGGATTTGCCATTTGGTGCTGCAAACTTTACACCCCAGCTGGGCAGGAATTGTTTAGGATTGGTATCATAATCATAAATCATTTTTGAATCTAGCTGATTCATTACATACACCACCTTTCCGCTCAATGCATCGCCACATACTTTATCGCGCGGAAAAACCGCTTTATCAATAATGGTATGTGCAATTTTATGTTTGGCTAAAAACAATGATGTGGCACAACCTGCGGGACCAGCCCCTATAATTACTATATCCGAATTTTTCAAATGTGTATGTTTAATGCAATGATAAAAGGCTAAATCGAATTATTGAAACGATAGACCGAAATATAATAAAAACACCCCAAAATAGTACAATTTTGAGGTGTCTTGAAAATTTTATTAAAAGGGGTTATTTGGCTTTTGAACCAAGTACTTCAAGCATTTTAGCTCCAATATCAGCAGGCGATTCAACCACATGTAAACCACACTCAGCCATAATTTTCATTTTAGCTGAAGCTGTGTCATCATGTCCACCTACGATAGCACCCGCATGGCCCATTCTGCGGCCTGCTGGAGCAGTTTGACCAGCGATGAAACCAACTACAGGTTTTTTGTTTCCATTAGCCTTAATCCATCTAGCTGCATCTGCTTCGTAGCTTCCACCAATTTCACCAATCATAACGATGGCGTCTGTTTCAGGGTCGTTCATCAACATTTCTACCGCATCTTTAGTAGGCGTTCCAATAATAGGGTCTCCACCAATACCAATTGCAGTAGATACACCTAAACCTGCTTTCACTATTTGATCAGCCGCTTCGTAAGTTAATGTACCAGATTTAGAAACAATACCAATTCTGCCTTGCTTGAAAACAAAACCTGGCATAATACCCACTTTGGCTTGGCCAGGAGTGATAACACCTGGGCAGTTTGGTCCTATTAAAACACAGTTACGAGATTTAACGTATTCTTTCACAGGTATCATGTCTTTTACTGGAATACCTTCAGTAATACAAATGATTACTTTAATACCAGCATCAGCAGACTCCATAATAGCATCAGCAGCAAAGGGAGGTGGAACGAAAATGATAGACACATTAGCACCTGCTTTTTCAACTGCATCTTTTACAGTGTTGAATACCGGACGATCTAAGTGGCTTTGTCCACCTTTTCCAGGCGTAACTCCACCAACTACATTGGTTCCGTATTCTATCATTTGTTGTGCATGGAAGGAGCCTTCGCTACCTGTAAATCCTTGCACTATTACTTTTGAGTTTTTATCTACTAATACAGACATAATATTTTATTAAACGGGGGCAAATATGTGCTTTTTTTACCATTAAGCAAGGACGTGCTCTTTAGTATTATTTTTTTGTTTTTGTAATTCTTCAATTTTGGCAATTAACACCTCTTTTTTAATGGGTTTCACCAAAAAGTCATTAACGCCTGCTTCGAAGCATTTTTGAATGTCTTCCTCATCGGCATCCGCTGATATGGCGATGATTGGGATATTTCTATCTAGCTCAAATTCATCATCTTTACGTATGTGATATGCTGCCTTTAATCCATCCATGATGGGCATTTTGATATCCATCAGCAAAATATCAAAACTTTTCTCAGTCAATTTATTAAGGGCCTCCTCACCATTTGAAACCACAGTGCAGATGTGGCCTTTACTCTCTAGCATTTTAACCAAAACCTTCTGGTTAGTAGGGTTATTCTGTGCAATTAATATTTGTATAGGACCCGTTTTAAAGGATTCGTTTAGATGATGTTCACTTAATAACTCTACTGGTACTGCTTCTACATTAAGATAAACAGTAAATTCTGTCCCTTGTCCTTCAACACTTTGCACTTCGACTTTGCCCTGCATTTTTTTTGCAAAGTATTGGGTTAGAAATAAACCCACTCCAAAACCTGATTTTTTATTGTTTAGGGTATCCGACTCAACATTGGGCTTGAAAATATTTTTAAGTTGATGACTATCAATTCCAGTCCCTTCATCGCTTACTTTTATTTGAATGGTGATTTTGTTTTGCTCATTCTTTGATTCGCTTTGAGCAGCTTTCATTTCAAACTTAATAACACCAGATTCAGAGTATTTAAGAGCATTGCTTAACAAGTTATCTATGATACTTAAAAACTTGAATTTATCTGCAATTAAATATTGGGGCACATCTGGGTATACCATCTGGCTAAATAACAAACCCTTTGAATTACATTGGTGCTGATATGATTTTAACAAGGGTTGTAGGTTGTCAATCAAGTTGAATTTGATAGGAAAAAGCTTTGAATTACCAGAATCAACCTGAAGGTAATGAATGATATTATTCATCACGAATAACAGCTCATCGCTTGAGGATTTAATACCCGAGAGATTTTCCTTTAACTCGGTCAAATTTTTACTTTCACCTGCTAAACCTGAGAGCCCAATAATCGAGTTCAAAGGATTTCTCAACTCGCTGTTTACCTTGTTAAGTATATTGCTTTTGGTTTCACTACTAATTTCAAGTACTTTTCTTTTTCGGTTTGAAGTAATGAGGTAAAACAGCATAAAACTAACCAGCACCAAAAAGAAAATTCCTAGGCCAAAACCAATCAGCAAAACATTCTTACGTTGCAAACTCAGTTCTTTTTCTTGCAATTCAATTTTTTTTGTTTCGTTATCCTTAGCTAGTTTATTGATTTGACTTTGCTTTTGTTTACCCGCATAGTCCATTTGAAGATTCTCTAATTCATTGGCTTTGTGTGGCCCTACCACTTCTTTTTTGGCTTTATCAGCTTCGTTCTTGTAATATAAAGCTTTAACAGTTTCACCAAAACTTTCATACATACTGCTCATTAACTCTAAAGAAAGGGCATATTCCTTTTTGAAATTAAGTTGTTTAGCCATATTGGTTACCTTTTCAGCATAGAACAATGCAGAATCTCTGTTATGTAACTTTACATGAGCAGTAGCCAAATTTTGATACGTTGAAATCACGTCATGTTTATCATTCAGCCTATCATCAAATGTCAAGGCCTCATATAGGTATAATATTGCTTTTTTAGCCTGACCTTTGTTTGTATAAATACTACCAATATTATTTAATACAGTGCTGATATCGTTAATACTTCCCAATTTCTTAAAAACCTCAAGACAATTGTTGTAATAGTAAAGTGCTTTAATTTCACTTCCTCCGACATTATAAATATTAGCAAGATTATTTGCCAATTCGGCTAAAGATAGTTCATCACCAACTACCTTTTCAAGTTCGTAAGCTCTTAAATAAAACTGCTCCGCCTTGTCAAAGTTTTCCATTTCAAGGTAAATGCCACCAATATTATTCAAGGTTTTTGACACCCTTTTGTTGTCTTGTAAATCCTCAGAAATCTTTAATGAACCCAAATAATACCTGAGCGCTTTAGGGTAATCACCCTTGATATTGGCCAAATTACCTAAACTATGATATGCTAGCGATATGGTACTTAAATCTTTGCATTTTAGTGCTTGGCTTAATCCTAACAAAAATTCTGTACGAGCCTTTTCGTAGTCACTTTTTCTTTTCTCATGAATACCAAAAATAATATGAGACAATGCCCTTCCTTTATCATAATTCAATTTATTGGAAAGATTAAAAGCCTGCTTGGCATAGTCCATTGATTGATTTTGATTAGTATTTTTAACCACCAAAGCAATCGCATTTAGAATATCTACCCTTTGCACATCATTGGCATAAGGAAGCAGTGTTTCCAAACTATCCAATTCATTTTCGGCTTTTAGATTACTTGTAGTAACCAAAAGCCCAATAAAGCAAAGTGCCGATAGGAGGAATAATTTTCTTAATTTATTGTGAGGCAACATAAGAAAACAAATATATGTGTTTTTTGTAGTTAAAAGTCTATCCCTAGTATATATTTTTGTCGGTCAATGAATAAAGTCAAATCGAATAAAATATGGACAATTACTAAATAAGGTTGCTTTAACTCAATCTATTTCCCACCCAACTGCTGATACCTTTGCATAGCTCCTTGCGCTTCTTGTGTTCTGCCAAGTTTGTTATAAGCATTGGCCAAATCAGCCCAAGCCTGTACAAAATTTTGATTTAAACCCAAGCAATATTCAAAAGACTCTGCTGCCTTAGAGGTATTGTTTGTCGTTTCATATGCTTTACCTAAATAGTAATAAATTTCGGGGATTTGACCACCATTTTTAATTGATTTTTCAAGTGTGGCAATGGCCCCGTAAGTATCGTTTAGGTTCAGTTTTGCTAAAGCAACATAGTAATATGCTTCGGTCAAATTTTCTTTCAATTTAATGGCTTGCTCTCCAATCTTGATACAATTTTGAAAGTCCTTTTTATTAAATGCTAACAAGGCTTTGTTTGAATAAGCTGAATAATTTTCTGGGTATAAGGCAATAGATTTATCAAACTCCATATTGGCTGAATCAAGGCTATTAGCACCCATCAAAGCAAAACCATACATTCGATGTGCTTCCTCACTCTTATCGTCCCATTTAACAGCTTCTCTGAAGTAATAAACAGCCGAATCAATTTTTTGAGAATCGATGGCTTTATAACCCAATGGCATCCACCAAACTTGACGTTTAACAACTACTGCTAATGGCACATCATCAGCCTTTACTTCAAACACTGTTCCTTTGGGAGGAAAGCCACCATTTAACAATTGCGTTTTAGAATAGGTTCTTGTTGTTAATATTTCATAATCCCAAAACTGTTTTTCTTCTTCATAGTCTCTTGTCCAATACACATTGATGCTATCGCTCAAACGCTTTGTAAAATAAGAAGCAGTCAATGGTTCATTGTTAACTACAACAGTTAGTTTTTTATTCTTAGGTTCGTTGTTAGCAATCCATTCAGCCGCTGCTCTCACCGAGTTTGAATAATAGTCGGTTTCATAATTGCCATAAGCACCATTTATCCCACCTACAAATTCATTGAAATATACATACTCATTTGGGTGGTTTTTTATCATCCACAAGGTTGACTTACCCGCCAATCCAAGCATCGAAGCTAATAGTATATATTTCAACCAAATGGGTTTCGCAAGTTTGTATAATGAGTCCCAGCCCAACGCTGCCATAGCAGAAAGAGATGGATAGATAAACAAATAATGCCTCCAACCATTGTAGTACGTTATGTTCTTCATTTCGGCATACACAATTGGAAAAATAACGGTAAACAAAACAAGTGCTATGGCCAGTTTATTTTTATTGTTTTTAAATACAAAATAAGCACCGAGCAAAGCCGAAGCGATACCTATCAAAACAAATAAAGGAAGCGTAATACCTAAGAATTTTAGAAGATAATACCATGGGGTGTAAATCATGTAGGTTTTTTGACCTTCCCATAGTTCAAGGTTATAGGCATAGAAAGCATTTCCACTTGATTTTGTTAAGGCTTGTAAAGGATTTTCAATTGGTCTGAACTGACCATATGGCCATAAACTCAAACCAAACATATATCCCAAAACAGCAGCACATGATAAAACAAGGGCATAAGGCCAAATGAGTTTAAGGGCTTTGCCGAAGCTTTCTTTTTTAGCATATAGTAACCATAGGATGCCCATAAATAAACCCAAATAGGCAACCAATAAAACCCCAACAATACGGGAACCAATGGCTACCCCCAAACCCGCAGCAAATACAAATACAGCACTAGCATTAAATTTAGGCAAGTATTTGAGAATTCTAATAATACCATACACACCTATGGCGAAGCCAGTGGCAAGCGGAATATCCGTAGGATTGTTCATGGCATGACCAAAGAAGGATGGTGTCAAAAAGATAATCCATAAAGCCATCAATCCTGCTCTCCATCCTGCTAATTCAAATGCAATTAAACCACAAAAGATTACTGCTATTAAACCATAAATTGAATTTAATAAATGTCTTGTACCAAACTCTCCCCAGCTTGGTTCGTAATTTTTATTGATATAGGATGCAATCACATTGATATGCTCACCATAAAACGGATAATCGCGATGAGAAGTAAAGCAGGTTGTATCTTTTCCATCTGACTCAAAATATTTAAGCATGTTGTATCCATACTCATTATGCAATTTCGAATCCCAAGTAATACCATAATCAAAACTTTTTGATGGCATAAAATACATCATAAACAGGCAAGAAAGCATAAATAACAACCTATACAAACCAGCATTGCTGTTAGATAAATTCTCTCCAGTTTTAAAGGATTTAACCGGACTAAGTATAAACCAATTAAGTATATAAGTAAACCAACTAATTGGTGTTGCAATGATGTTTACAATTGAAGGAATTGCAGATTTTTCAGCTGCACTGATTGCAAACTCTTGTAGGCTAATTTCAGATAATTGCAATTGCAATAAATTATTCTGAAAACTGGTATCGGTTAGGCAATTATTTTGAAAAAGGTTTTCAAAGAAGTCAGTTTTGGCAAGTATAATTCCAAAATCATTATCACTTACGCGAGAAGGAGTAAAAAATTTATATAAATGATTATATACTTTTACTTGCCATGGGTTCTTAGCCTTAGAATCTGCAAGCCTTGAGGCTACATAAATAATTTCATTCGCAATGTTTTTTTTATTTGAATTAAACCAACCCAAAATTGCATTTAGGTTCAATTTCAAAACATCATCTACCCAAACAAGCACGCTACCTTGGCACTGATTTGACAAGGCTGTTAAATCGCTAGCAAAAAACAATCTAGCTTTTTGTAGCAATTCAGTTTGTGATTTTTCAATAGCTGATTTTGTATTGTCATCACATACAATTACAGCATCAACATCACTTTTTGATTTATTAATACTTTGTAATAATTGCGCTGTTTCCTTATCTGAATTTGCCTTGTAATTGATTACAAAAGTTAACCTTGACTCAATGCGTTGCATAAAATTATTTCTTTTTTAATAATGCTACAAAATGAAGTTCACGACCAAATACCATGCTGAATGGGAATGCATAAATAGGTATGGATTTTTTAAAGCTCACCACTTCTAAACCTAACTCATCAAAAATTTCTCTCCATTTTTTTTCAGGCAGATAATTGTATTCTAAAACCACACCATGTGGCTTGTTGCCAATATTATCCATAAACTCAAGTATTTTATAATCGAGTTTATTTTTCCATAAATGATCTTTGATAATGATGTATTTGTTTGATACTCGCTTAGCTTCTGCCAACAATTCCTTCACATGATGTAAGTGATGCAATACATCTACAAACATGCAGGCATCAACACTATTGTCTTCATAAGGAATATGATGCCCATCGTATTCTTTAAAAGGAATGGCACAAGTGGGCCTTGCCATAATATCGATACCAGAAAACTCACGACCATTTTTCTTAGAAGCAATTAATGAACTTATTGTCCCATCACCACAACCCACATCAACCACCTTCTTAATTGAATCATCCATGACAGATGAAATTTCATTCGACAAAACATTTATTCTTCTTAAAAAAACCAACTGGTGGTGTATAGACTTTAACATAATTATTTTATTTTTTATTTACTCCCAAAACACTTAAAAAGAAACTAGCAAGCACCGTTTGCATACCAATGATTAAAGATACAACGGACGGAATTACCAATCTTAAAATGGATGAATATTCTAGATTTCCAAAATTGGTTTTATTCCAAAGGCTAATTGAATAAAATGTTCCAAACAATCCGGCTAGGGTAATAAAGATCCCAACTACTAAACCTAATTCCAAGGTAATATAGTCAAACCACTTTAGGATATAATCTTTCTTTGGCAGGAAGCCTACCTGCAATGCATAAACACGCGTAAAAACCGCAAAACAAACTGCTTGATATCCAGTGATAATAAATGCCCCTGCGTACAGCAAAGTATTGGTATCAAAAGTGATACGATGAAACATATCCATTGGACCTTGGATAATAAATCCGCCTAGAATAAGACCAATTATCATTAAAAATAATCCAGGGTATAAGAACAGCCAACGTGGGCTATAAATCATTAAGAAACGTAAATGTCTCCATCCATCTCGCCATGTTCGTAAATGAGGGGGTCTGCTGCGTCCATCTTTTGATAAAATGGTTGGTACTTCGGCCAATTTCAAATCAAAAATAGTGGCTTTCACTACCATTTCACTGGCAAACTCCATTCCTGTTGTTTGCAAATCTAAAACCTTCACTATATCTTGTCTGAATCCCCTCAGGCCACAATGAAAATCACTTACTGGACATTTAAAAAATAACTGACCAATGAAAGACAATACTGGATTTCCCAAATACCTGTGCAGAAAAGGCATGGCGCCTTCTTTTATGCCTCCTTTAAAACGGTTTCCCATTACTAGGTCATAACCCTCTCTTAGCTTTTCAACGTATAAAGTTAAATTGGAAAAATCGTAACTATCATCACTATCACCCATTATCACATATTTGCCCTTTGAAGCTTCTATGGCGCCCATCAAGGCACTACCATAGCCTTTACGAGGAATAGCAACCACCCTAGCACCTTCTTTAATGGCAATTTCCTGAGAACCATCTGTACTTCCATTGTCACCGATTACCACTTCTCCTGCCACATTATTTTCCTTCATCCAGGTAAGTGCCTTACGTATACAAATAGCAAGGGTTTCAGCTTCATTTAAGCATGGCATCACCACACTCAGTTCTATATTATTTTCGTTATTCACCTTTTTTTGAGATTTGCGAAAATAAGAAAAATGAAGACTTATGGTAGAATATGCAGCAATTTGTTACAAAAAGGGCAATAAAAAAGCGGATTGGGTGAACCAATCCGCTTATCAAAGAATTTCTAAAAACTATTTTTTAGCGTCATCTAGTTTCTTCATCTCTTCGTTATAAATCTGCTCAAACTTCATTTTATCGTAGTCTATATTAAGTTTAGCACTTGAGCTTATTTTGTTTTCCAATGCTTTTTTCAAAGCATCTTTATTCATTTCTACTGCTACATAAGTGCTATAGTTTCCATCACTTTCTTTTACAGTCTTTTCGCAAAGGATAGTAACATCATTCAACTGTTGACTGATAATCTCACGGGTTAGGTTATTGTATTTACCTTTCATTTCCAAAGAATTGGCAGTTTGGTATTCATCTGCATAACGGTCAGTTACTGAAGTGATTTTTGTTTCAACCAAACCTGCTAAACGTTGTTTAGCCACAACCAAAGCCTTTTCGCGTGATAAAGACAAATCAGAACTTTTTTGTGATTGGGTAGCTCTGAAAGCAGTAGCAGTTGAAGACCTGAATTCATCACAAGGTAAAGTAATTACTTCCATTCCAGATGCTTTATCAGTTACAGTTTTAGCGCCTTTTTTCGATTTACATGATACTGCAATGCTCAGCACGGCAATCATAATAATGCTTATTTTTTTCATAGTGTTTGTGTTATTAATTTTAACAAATAAAAACTTATATTTACAATTAGAAAATTTTATGCCAAAATACATATTTGGAAATAAAAATTAAATAAACTTCACCCCAAATTTTTCTAATTCTTTCAATATGGGTTTATAAAACTCCTCATGTATAGGCATTTGCACACCTCGGCTTTTTATTTTTCCTTGCAAAATAAGTTTAGTTGCAATAGCCAATGGCAAACCCACTGTTTTGGCCATTGCTGTGTAAACTGCATCCTCTCCTTTAACAACCAAAGTGCTATCAGCCTTTTGGATTTTAGTTCCTTGCTTATAGGTAATCTCGTGCTTCATCACGATCATATCTAGGTCGGTTTTTTCCAACTTCCATTTTTGTTGAAGCAGGTTCTGCAAAATCTGAGCAGGGCTGGCATTTTCTAAACCAATCAAATCAGTTGAAAGTAATCCCAACCAAGTTAATCTTTTAAATTCCTTAGAGTTTTTGCTGATATTTAAAAACTCCGATAACTTATCTTCTATATTGGCATCATTTGCACCTGGAATGAAAGCACTCAACAAATTACGATAACTCATCACATGGCTATGATGAATATGAAAAGTATCGTCTGTTAAGCCTAATTTTATTAAATTGTTCCAATTAAGGCTATATCCTTTTCTTCTTAGCGTGCCGCGTAAAACTGTTTTAGCACTCCTAATACCATAAGGTTCAATATATCCCAACGAATCACGGTTGGCATAGCTTTCAAACTTACCATACCCTTTCACACTCACATCTTCAGTTTGGGTAAAAATTCGGTTAGCAGGAATAAATTTCACTTGAGCATCCTCTAAATATTTGGCTGTCGCTTGCCCTGCTAATATTACATTTCTGGGGTTCCAAGTAAATTTATAGTTCCAAGGATTGTTATCATACTCAGGAGCAACCAAGCCACCACAATACGATTTAAAGGATACAATCTCTCCCCCTTTTGCTTGAATACCATGAATCATTTCCATAGCTGAAAGGTGGTCGATTCCTGGGTCTAAACCTATCTCATTCAAAAACAAAACATCAGCTTTCAAAGCTTGATTATGCAAAGATTTCATTTCATCACTGATATAGGATGCTGTTACCAAATGTTTCTTACATTTGATGCACTCTTTAGCAGCAAGTATATGAAGGGTTGGGGGTAAAAGAGAAACCACTATATCCGCTTTCTTAATCTCAGCCTCGCGTTGTTCTTTATTTGAAACATCCAAGGCGATTGCTTTTGCCAAAGGATGCTTCTTGATTTTACTTTCTGCTAAGGCTAATGATTGATCGGCTACTGTAATATGCCAGTTCTCTTTTTTAGCGTTTGCTAACAAATATTTTATTAAATATGATGATGAAAGCCCCGCCCCAAGTACTAAAATATGTTGCATGAATTGCTATTTTTGAGTGAACGAAACTACATGAAGTATGGAAAACAACAAAATTTAACTAAACTTGAATAGATGGAAATAATAAAAAAGGAAGCTATCGTTAAAAAATATAGCAGCGAAAACGAGTTATCAGCAATGGAAAAAGAATTGTTGCAAGCTGCCCATGATGCTACGCAGACGGCCTATGCACCCTATTCAAAATTCAAAGTGGGTTGTGCCCTTTTATTAGAAAATGGTGTGGTTATTAAAGGAAGTAACCAAGAAAATATTGCCTATCCTTCAGGTTTATGTGCTGAAAGGGTGGCCATTTTTCATGCAGGTGCTACCTATCCTAATGTGCCTATAAAAATGATGGCTGTTACAGCAAAAGCCATCGACTATAAAGTTAGTGAACCTGTGATGCCATGTGGTGCTTGCCTTCAAAGCATCAGCGAGTTTGAATTAAAATTTCAGTCGCCCATATGTATTATACTACAAGGAGAAACGGGCGATATATATGTAGCAGAGGGAACCAAAACTTTCTTGCCTTTTCAATTTTATATTAAAGAATTGGCTGGAGGATAATTTAACTCATCCCTCCTCTTTTCTTGGCTCTTTTGCGTTCTACAGCCCTATTACGAGGTTTTGTTTTTAATGGATTACGTCTTCTAGGACCACCCAATTGTTGTTTTTTATTCTTGGCTTTTTTCTCATGAAATGAGCCTTTGGGTGCAGTTTGTTTTCGCAGCTTTAAGTAATTTTTACTTTTCACCACAGGCAATTCTTCTTCTGCAAAAACAGATGAAATCTCCACCTCATTAGGCAAAACCTCAATGTTGATGCTCATTTTCATCATGGCCTCAATGGCTTCAATGTACTCCTCTTCCACTTCGTTGATAAAAGTGATAGCCGTTCCATCTTTGTCAGCCCTACCTGTTCGGCCTATTCGGTGGATATAATCACCCGGAATATCAGGTGTATCAAAGTTTATGACATGGCTTACATCTGCTATGTCCAAGCCCCTAGCAGCAATATCAGTAGCAATCAATATGCGTGTCTTTCCCTCTTTAAATAAATTCAAAGCCTCAAAGCGTTTGTTCTGCGATTTGGCCGAATGTATCAAACCTATCTGTTCTGGAAATTTAGATGCTATTTGAGCAAACAACCTATCTGCTAGCTTTATTTTTGAAACAAACACCAAAACCTTGTTCATGCTTTCGTCTGTTCCAAGCAAATGCAACAAGAGATTTACCTTGGTAAAATAATTCGGAGGAGTGTATCCCAATTGTTTTATTTGGGTCAATGGAGTTCCATGCGCTGCCACTTCCACTTTCTGAGGGTTTACAAAAAAAGTAGAAATTAGTTTTTCAACTTCTTCAGTTAATGTAGCCGAAAACAAAATGTTTTGATGCTTTGGGGGTAGCATATCCAAAATGGTGGTAAGCTGAGCCCTGAAGCCTGTTTCAAGCATTTCATCCACTTCATCTATCACCAAACTTTGAATGGATTTAAGTCTTAATGCACCTATGCTGGCCAAATCTATTAACCTGCCTGGGGTTGCCACCAACACATCCACACCTTTAAAAACTTCAGCTTTTTGGGTATTGGTGTTTGAACCTCCATAAATACCTGTATATCTTACTGTGATGTATTTTGTAAGTTTTTCAATTTCACCCACTACCTGCATCACCAACTCACGAGTAGGAACCAAAATGAGTAAACGAGGGTATTTTTGCTCTGAATATTTCAATTGACGTAGCAGAGGTAACAAATAAGCAAATGTCTTTCCTGTTCCCGTTTGTGCCAATCCAATCATATCACAACCTGACATAATCACTGGAAAGGCCTTCTCCTGAATGGGAGTGGGATGAATGTATTCCAAGTCTGAAAGGGCGTTCAGTAAGGCTTTGTTTAAATTTAAGTCTTCGAAATTCAAAATATTGTTGCGTAAAAATTTGACTTCAAAACTAAGCTAATTATCTCAAACGGCTAAACATAGATTCTTTGGATTCAAATACGTGAATTTTGCAACAAAGTAAAATCAATATTGAAAAACAATTTGCAGTACTTTGCATTGTTATTTAAAAGAAAATTATGTTAAACTTTGAATTTAAAAACCCAACCAAAATCCATTTTGGTAATGGATTGATAGCAAAAATAGCAGATGAAATTTCTGCTGGTGCAAAAGTGATGATGCTATATGGAGGTGGGAGCATTAAAACCAATGGCATATATGAGCAAGTGAAATCTGCTCTAAAAAACTTTGAAGTGATTGAATTTGGCGGTATTCCGGCCAATCCAGAATATGATGTTTTGATGAAGGCCTTGGATATTATCAAAAGCGAAAATATCAATTATCTCTTAGCAGTAGGTGGCGGTTCGGTTATTGATGGAACCAAGTTCTTATCATCAGCTGCTTTATATAATGGTGAAAACCCGTGGGACATATTACAAAAAGGCATTCGCACAGAAGTAGGAATGCCATTTGGTGTGGTTTTGACTCTGCCAGCTACTGGCTCTGAAATGAATTCGGGTGCAGTGATTTCGAGGGCTGAAACCAAACAAAAACTTGGCATGGGTGGACCAGGTTTGTTTCCACAATTCTCCATTCTCGACCCACAAGTTATTGCTTCTATTCCGCCAAGGCAAATTGCCAATGGCATAGTAGATGCCTATACCCATGTGTTGGAGCAATACATGACCTATCCCATTGGGGCTCTTTTGCAAGACCGCATTTCAGAAAGCATCATGCAAACGCTTATGGAAATAGCGCCAAGAATTATGAAAAATCCTGCTGATTATAATACAGCATGTGAGTTTATGTGGAGTTGCACCATGGCTTTAAACGGACTTATTCAAAAGGGCGTTCCTACTGATTGGACAGTTCATGCCATTGGTCACGAGTTAACCGTTTTATATGGCATAGACCATGCTAGAACTTTGGCCATTATTGCACCAAGTCATTACAGTTACAATTTCGAAAGTAAAAAAGAAAAATTGGCTCAATATGCCGAAAGGGTTTGGAAAATAAATGAAGGCACAACAGAAGAAAAAGCGCATGCTGCCATCAACAAAATGGAGGCTTTCTTTCAATCTTTAGGCATAGAAACCAAACTATCTAAATATAGCGAAAATTATAAAGATACTGCGACTTTTATCTTTAATACATTTACAGAAAGAGGTATGACGGGCATTGGTGAGCATAAAAACATAAGCCCTAATGATGTGGTGAAGATTGTGGAAATGAGTTATTAATCCAAATTCATTCTAACAAAAAACGCGCAGTCGAAGGCTGCGCGTTTTTTGTTTATTTCCAATGCAACAATTACAAAATAGCAATCTGGTATTGTATCACAAACATGCCTTTTCTATCTTGGCTAATCAAATCACCATTGCTATTTGGATTAAACACAGGGCGGTTTTGATAATGGAAACTCATTTTTGAATTGTGTCCTTTAATCAACCAATTCACTCCCACATCAAGCAATGTGCAAGGATCTTTTAACCTATCGAAATTTGAATAGGTAAAACCAGCATAGGGTTGCAAAGTGCCTTGTGTACCTAGTAGGTCTTTCTTCATCAAATACCCTGCCTCGGCCATGATGGTTGTGCCTGTACCATTGATAGGAAATGCATTACCAAAATTACCTTTTTGGAAAGCAGTTGAACTTAATCCATTGGCGGTATTCATTACACCTAAATAGCGAACATAATTGGGTCCGTAATTAAAATTAAACACACCACCATATAGTGTTAAGGCAGTACCTTTTTCTTTGTCCAATGGGGTATCATAAAACACATCCAATCCTGCCATTACCATATCATGGTTTTTTATACTATTGTCAGCCGCGAGACTTCTAGTAGCATTGCTTTGGTAAACAAAGCCAGTACCAATATTAAATACTTTTTTCTTGCCTAAATAACTTCCAGTTGTGTAGGGTGTAAGATTGCTTTCCTCATCCAAAAATTGATACATAAAATACCCTTGGTATTGGTTCTTAGGTGCACTAGTACTAAAAGTGGCATATTGAGTGCTTAATGTGGTATCAACAGCTGAAACAACAGTAGTACCATAAGAAGATTGAACGGGCAATGGATTTGAAATAGCCATTCTGTAGTCCAACTTGCCAATTTTGCCTTTTGCAAATACACTTAGTTTACGCAAAAATTGGTCGGTAATATCATTGGTCGCTTGCTCAAACAAAGGAGCATCCATCATCAAAATACTTCCAACGGATGGTGAAGCAAAACGTCCTAAGCCGCTCCAACCTGTTAAACCCGCTCCAATACTCAGGTGCTTTGGCACAAAAGCATATTCCACAGTGGCATCATGAAAAAACGAACCCACTTTTCGCGCAGATAGATAGTTTAAATTGTTTTGTCCGAATTGAGCATAGACAAAAACCCTATCCGTTACTTGTCCTAATAGCTGAAAGCGCAGACGTCTAATACCAATATCAAAACTTTCAGATTGAGGGTCGTTGTATACCTTGCTGCCAGGGTTATTTTCATTATACCTCACCCAAACTTGACTTAATGCAGTAAGCTTAAGATAGTTTTTCCCATCATCATTTAAATTGTATTTTAACTCTTTAATTTGACTGAAGGATAAGAAGCCTGATAGTAAATAGGCAACAAATAGTGATATTTTTTTCATGTAGGTTTCGGTTTATGTGGGGCAAAAAGAGAAAGCTTCGATGAAACTGAAATTAAGTATAGGCTAAAAAGCTATTAAACAAAAAAGGCAAGCTGTATCTCAGTGCTACAACTTTACGCCCTTGCTTCGATCAAGACCTGGGGGATTAAAAGGAGCTACTAGTACCGCTTGCCACTGCAAAAGTAGTTTTTTTTATGGCATAGGCAAACTATAATAAATCCGAGTTTGAATAAATTTAAATTCATGGATAGTTTAAGATGAGTTAAACACTAGTTTATCAAGCAGTTAAAATAATGGTAAAAATCCTCTGAAAGTCTTAAACTTGCAGTCTTTTTTCACTATGTCAAAACAAATACTAATAACGGGTGGTGCGGGCTTTGTTGGCTCTACATTGTGTATCAATTTTAAAAAATTATACCCAAGCTATACCGTATATGCTTTTGACAACCTTAGACGCAGAGGTTCTGAATTAAATCTTCCCCGATTAAAAGAGGCTGGAGTGGTGTTTATTCATGGTGATATTCGCAACCAAGAAGATTTAAACCAGTTTGAGCATTTGGATGTCATTATTGATGCTTCTGCCGACCCTTCTGTATTATCTGGAATTAACTCCCCTATTTACCCTCTTATAAATGCCAATTTATTTGGAACAGTAAATTGTTTGGAATTAGCTGACAAACACAAAGCGGCTTTTATTTTTCTATCAACAAGTAGAATATACCCAATCAAAAACCTTGAATCAGCCGCTTTCGAAGAATTGGAAACCCGATTTGTATGGAAAGACGAACAATCATTAAGAGGTATAAGTTCAAAAGGTGTAACTGAAGATTTCCCGATTGAAGGAAGCCGTAGTTTCTATGGCGCTACAAAGCTTGCATCTGAGTTAATGATTACCGAATACAACGAATTGCGCGGCATGCATACCATTATCAATCGTTGTGGGGTAATTAGCGGACCATGGCAAATGGGTAAAGTAGACCAAGGCGTTTTGGTCCTGTGGCTTGCTCGTCATTATTTTAAACAAAATTTGAGTTACATAGGCTATGGTGGAACAGGCAAGCAGATGCGAGATATTATGCATGCTGATGATTTGTTTGATTTGATTAATCAACAGGTACATAATTTTGATTTATACAGCGGCAAAACACTAAACGCAAGTGGAGGGATTGATGTAAGCTTTAGCTTGCAAGAGTTAACTAAGTTATGTCAAGAGGTTACAGGAAATAGTATTGAGATAAATTCAGTAAAAGAAAATAGAACTGCAGATATTAGAATATATGTGGGTGATTCAAGCCAATTGAATAAATTAGGTGGATGGAAACCAAAAAGAAATATTAACACATTGGTAGCTGAAACATTTGATTGGTTGAAACAAAACGAACATAATTTAAAAAACATATTAGGCTAGAGACGTTGCATGCAACGTCTCCACAATTTATATAATGAACATAGCATTAGTAACAGGAAGTAGCGGATTAATTGGTGGAGAATCGGTAGAATTTTTTTCGCAAAAATTCGATTTGGTAATTGGTATTGATAACAATTTGCGTTCCTATTTTTTCGGAGCAGATGGATCTACCATTTGGAACAAAGACAGACTGAGCTCAAAATACCAAAATTTTAAACCATATGAAATTGACATTCGCGATTACGCTTCATTAGAAAAAGTTTTTGCTGAATATGGAAAAGACATAAAACTAATTGTTCATGCAGCCGCTCAACCAAGCCACGACTGGGCTGCCAAAGAACCATTGACAGATTTTGGAGTGAATGCAACAGGCACATTAAACATGTTGGAATTAACTCGATTACATTGTTCTGATGCCGTTTTTATTTTTACATCTACCAATAAAGTATATGGTGATACACCTAATTTCTTACCCTTGGTTGAACTAGAAAAAAGGTGGGAGATAGATGAATCACACCCTTACTTTAAAAATGGAATAAATGAGTCGATGAGCATTGACCAAACCAAACATTCGGTTTTTGGTGCTAGCAAAGTAGCAGCTGATGTTATGGTTCAAGAATATGGTAAATATTTTGGCATGAAAACAGGAGTTTTCAGAGGTGGCTGCCTTACTGGTCCTAACCACAGCGGTGCTCAATTACATGGTTTTTTAGCCTATTTAATGAAATGTGCTATCACCAAAAATCATTATACCATTTTTGGTTATAAAGGAAAACAAGTCCGCGATAATATTCACAGCCATGATTTAGTAAATATGTTTTGGCATTATTACCAAAACCCTCGTCAAGGAGAGGTATACAATGCAGGGGGTGGCAGACACGCCAATTGCAGCATGCTTGAAGCCATAGATTGGTGCGAGAAAATAGCTGGAAATAAAATGAGTTTTAGTTATAGCGAAACCAACCGCATTGGTGATCATATTTGGTATGTGAGCGATGTGAATAAATTCAAATCACATTACCCAACATGGGATTGGACATTCAATCTTGAACAAACCTTAGTTGAAATGCATGATAAAATGCTTGCTAGAATTCAAAGCAACTAAATTTGTAATGAAAGTTTATTTATACATAGCTATAATACTTAGTAGTTTTTTTTTCATATCATGTGAAGAAAAACCCAAATCTGTCATTTCAATTGTATTTAATAATTTGTTTTTTGAAGACAAATTTGATGCAGAAAGTTTAAGTTCAGATTGGACTTTGGTAAAATATCCAGCGGATAAAATTGAGATTGTGAACCATAGCTTGATGACCTTTAATGAACCAACTTCTGATGATTATCCAGTTGCTTTCTTGAATAAATTGAACTACGATAAAAATAAATTTCAAATATCATTCGACTTCAAAAGTGATTATGATTCTGTTGGACATAGTTTCAATATTTTAGGCTTAACTTCATTGACAAAAGAAGTTAATACTCAAAATGTAGCATTTGCCTTGTTTGGACATAAAATTGGTATTGCAGTCGGCAATCAAAATAATGAAATCAGATTAGATAAAGTTCCTAAAGGAGGTGCTTGGTACACAATGAAAATTGAAAATATAAATAAAGAAATAACTCTTATAGTATCAGTTAAAGATGGCATTGAAATGGGTAGAGTTAGCTTGAATTATCTTGGAAATATTGATGGGTATTGGGGAATCAGTGGCGCTTTTTTAGAAAACAAATTGACTTCTAGAAGCATGGTATATTTTGACAATTTTAAAATCCTGCAATAATTTAACCGTAATCATCTGAATGAAACTAAGTATTGTCATACCTGCTTACAATGAAGCCGAATCAATAGGAGAAACCCTCCATGCCATTTATGATAAACTAAAAAGTACCAATATCAATCATCAGATTTTGGTGGTGAATGATAATTCCAAAGATAATACCCTTGAAGTTTTAAGTGATTTGCAAAAGCTAATTCCTACACTTGATGTCATTACTAATAAAGGACCAAATGGTTTTGGATATGCTGTTCGAAAAGGATTAGAAAGTTTCAATGGTGATTGCGTAGCAGTGGTTATGGCAGATTTAAGTGATTCACCTGAAGATATTATTAAGTTTTATAACAAAATGCAAGAAGGATATGATTGTGTTTTTGGAACACGTTGGAGCAAGGGGGGTAAAGTATATGACTACCCAAGACACAAACTTTATCTCAATCGATTTTTTAATAATATTGTACGAATATTATTTGGCATAAAATATAATGATGTTACGAATGCTTTTAAAATGTATAAAAGAGAGACAATACATGGCATTCAACCTTTTT
Source organism: Bacteroidia bacterium (assembly GCA_040403075.1). Classification (GTDB taxonomy): domain Bacteria; phylum Bacteroidota; class Bacteroidia; order UKL13-3; family UKL13-3; genus RGVD01. The sequence goes on along the minus strand of JBBALJ010000046.1, from coordinate 296 downwards.
TATCTCCTCACTTCAACCTTACAGTTGAGCTTCCATTAAAAGCTATTATACGAGGTTACACATATACTGTTTTACCAAACTCTTGGACCAATAGAAAACATGGAGTTAGTAAACTAAAAATTAGAGAAATGGGTAGCAGGTATTTTTTTATTTTACTCTATTGTTTAATCGAAAAATTCTTCGCCCAAGGAGATTTTAAGAAAAAGTGGGATTAACAAAAACGAAAAATTACCTAACTAATGTTATCGTACCATGATAATCATTTACTTCACCATTAATTTTAATGGCTTTAGCCA
>JBBALJ010000045.1:23393-25896 GCA_040403075.1 Bacteroidia bacterium | reverse complement strand
TTCAAGAATATATTTTAACAAACGAAAAAAAATTGGCGAATACTTACCTAGGTAAATTCAGTGATTTAATGCGCTTGTACTTAGATATGAGCAATAAAAATAGCATCAGTTTAGAAGAGGAAATAAAAGCCATGGAGCTTTATTTGGAATTGGAATCATTGCGTTTTGAAGATAGTTTTGAATTTGAACTCAAGGTATCACCACTACTTCAAACCTATGATATTATGATTCCTTCTATGATTATTCAACCCTACATTGAAAATGCTGTCAAACATGGTTTATTTCACAAAAAAAACGACAGAAAATTATCTATTAGTTTTATACCTTGTGATGAAAAAGTAATTACCTGCGAAATTATAGACAATGGAATTGGAAGGCAAAAATCTTATGAACTAAATGCATTTCGTTCTAAAAAGCATGCTTCTTTTGCTACCAATGCCACGCTTAAAAGATTAACATTATTGAATGTTGAAGCAAATAATAAAATTGCTGTTGTGTATGATGATTTAAAATTTAATGATGGCACTCCTATGGGAACTAAAGTAGTCATAACCATTCCTTATAATACATGAAAAAACCATTCATAAACTTAAAGCTACTGCTCATAAAAACAAGCCAAGCAAAACAATAAAGGAATTTTATATTGCATAATGGCAAGCATTAATTCCAAAATATATAATAGACTCGTTTAAAAAAAACGTAAAAATGAAAGAAACATATACCGCAGTAATTATAGATGACGAAGCCAAAGCACGAAGAATTCTAGCTGCTTTGTTAAATGATTCGTGTGAAGAAATAATGATAGCCGACACCGCAGAAGATGTGCTTTCTGGAATAAAAGCAATCAATAAGCATAATCCAGATATTGTTTTTTTAGATATTGAAATGCCCGGTTATACAGGCTTTCAATTGCTAGAATTTTTTGACAACCCCACTTTTAAGGTAATATTTACAACGGCTTATAGTGAATATGCCATCCAGGCTTTCCAGGTTTCTGCCATTGATTATTTGCTAAAACCTATTCAAATAGATCAGTTGAAAAATGCAGTTGAAAAGGTAAAAAGAGTAACTGAAAACAATAACCTTGAAAAGTTACTGGCTTTGAAAGAAAATTTAGCCGCCCATGCTATTCAAAAAATTGCACTTCCTACAGCGCATGGGCTTACTTTTATTGAAATTAAATCCATTTTATACCTTGAAGCAGATGGTGCCTACACCAATGTTTTCTTAGCTGAAGGGAGCAAGCTACTGATTAGCAAAAAAATTAAAGATTTTGAAGCCATGCTTAAACCTGAAAATAATTTTTTTAGAACCCACCGCTCTTATATTGTAAACTTAGCTCAAATAAAAAGTTATGTAAAGCAAGATGGTGGCCATATTGTAATGGAAAACAATGCACATATCCATTTATCTCGTGAGCGCAAGGAGGAGTTTATTCAATTGATTAGTGGATTGAAAATTTAGTAATTCCCTGCCGTTGTTGGTGTTCAGTGATGTCGGGCGTAACACCCGACTTCACAACAAAACTCCTGCGGAGTTGTTTATCTGCTGTATCCTTCACCCTGCATTTCATGAAGGGTTATTCAAATTCAACTCCTGCATAGTTGTTACTTTTGATGAAATGGGTATTTTACAACCCACTATTGTCCATAATATCATTATTAAATCTAAAAATGAATTCAATAAATTTATTTACACAAAAAACTCCGAAGGAGTTAAATTTGAATTGCACCGAGTGCAACTCGGTGATTCATCAATGCTGAAAGCAAAACAACTCCGAAGGAGTTGAATAGCTAAAAGCATTAACCTATTATTGTGAATAAAATATAATAATGAGTACATATACCCAAATTCTTTATCAAATTGTTTTTAGTACAAAAAATAGAGAACATACACTGGATAAGGAAAACCAAAAAGAGCTTTATCAATACATTTGGGGTGTTTTAAAAAATAAAAATTGTCATTTATACCAAATCGGAGGAGTTACTGACCATATCCATATTTTGACCCATCTGCATCCAAGTATTTCTCTATCATCATTAATTAAAGATATTAAATTGTCAAGCTCTGAGCTCATAAAAAAGCATCATTTATTTCCAAATTTTTCGGGTTGGCAAGAAGGTTATGGTGCTTTTACTTACTCAATAAAAGATAAAGACAAATTGATAAATTACATCAAAACACAAGAAGAACACCACAAGAAGAGAACTTTTAAAGAAGAGTTGATAGAATTAATTCAAGAACACTATATTGATTTTGATGACAAATATTTGTTGTAGTTATTCAACTCCTTCGGAGTTGCTATACTATTGTTTCATTATCCCCGAATTTTATTCGGGGTTATTTAAATTCAACTCCTTCGGAGTTGGCATTATCCAGCCGTTGTTGGTGTTTAGCGCAGCGTCACCAACCATAAAAGGAGAAGTTGCTGATAACCACAACCGCAGGCAAATATTTGTTGTAGTTATTCAACTCCTTCGGAGTTGCTATACTATTGTTTCAT
>JBBALJ010000045.1:0-23293 GCA_040403075.1 Bacteroidia bacterium | reverse complement strand
AACTCCTTCGGAGTTGGCATTATCCAGCCGTTGTTGGTGTTTAGCGCAGCGTCACAGACCATATAAGTAGCAGTTGCTGATAACACCAACTGCAGGCAATTGATATTGCAGCCTGAAGACGCCTGAAACGGCACAATACCAATAAAAAAAACACCCCATTTCAATTGCTTAAAATGAGGTGTTTTTTAAAATTAACTTTATTTATTTTAGTACAGGTTTACCTCCTTTAGTTGATGCAGCTCCGCTTCTTGTGCCTGTACCATTGGTTTTAGTTTTGTCAAAATTAATGGACCAAGTGTCTTCATTGCCGCAAGGGTTGGTACCATATACTTCGGCATAGGTAAGTGCCCAAGGGCATTCTTTGTCTTGTGGTATGGCTTGTGTGCCTGAATACTGACCAGTGCTTGGGTCATAAGTTAGTTTAATTTTTATGTTTAAAGTTTTGCCATAGCAATTGGTAATTTGTACTATCATTTCTACTATAGCAGGGTTTTCTCCCTTTTTACCAAAGTCAAAATCAAAACTCATTACATAATATCCGAATACATTTTGTGTTTGGTAATTTACTTCTTTCAATTTATAATCCGTGTTGCAGCTATCTTTGAATTTATCTTTATCTTTTACATCAAGTTTGGCATCAAAAATAGTTTCTTTATTGCAAGGGTTTTCTATGGTAATACTGGCATCAGAAAGGCTTACAGGGCACTCTTTGCTTGAAGGTACTTTAAAATCAGATTCATACTTTTCAGTAATTGCATTGTATTTACATATAATGGTTTTAATAGTTTGTTTCCCATTACAATCTGTAAGGGTAATTTCCATTTCAATACTTGAGACAATGCTTCCTTTTGTAATATCTACCTCAAAGGCAAAACCAAAATTGGTATAATTAGCCACTTTTGAGCTGGTTTCGGTAGTGGTAGTAATTGTCATTTCATCTATGTCAAATTTGTTTTTGCAGGTATCTTGGTTGGGATTAATTTTGTAAGATGAGGTTTGTCTTTTCTTAATTTTAACACCTTTAACCACAATATCAGCAGCAAAAAGATCAGGTGCGGCAGTAAAAAACATTACTACCATTAGTGTTACTAGTTTGAATAATTTTTTCATCATTTTATTTGTTTAAATTTTACTGTACAAAGGTGTTGGCAAAGGCAAGTTTTATTTTACCTCAGTTCATGAATGGTAGTTTTCATTTCATGAATGGTAATTTTTCCGTAATGTCTTAGCTTTCGCAAGTGTTAAGCGAAGCGTCACTTGTGAATTTAAATAACAAAAGTTTGTAACTTTTCATACGATTATTGTGTTGTTTAAAATGGCTTCCATATACTATGCTTGTATTTAATTGGTCGAGTGGTAACACCCAACTTCACTGAAAATAAGGGCTTGATGATTGTATAAGTCGGTTGGTATGTTTGTGTGTTATCATTGATGTTTATATTTAGTTTGATGTTGCAGGCGAGGACGCCTGCAACATCAAACTAAACGCCCCATTTTAATTGCTTAAAATGGGGTGTTTAAAAATTTATTTTTATTTATTTTAGTGCAGGTTTACTTGCTTTAACTGTGTTTGCTCCCTCTCTTGTACCAGTGCCATTTGTTTTTGTTTTATCAAAATTAATGGCCCAAGTTTCTTCAATGCCACATGGGTTGGTGCCATATACTTCGGCATAGGTAAGTGCCCAAGGGCATTCTTTGTCTTGTGGTATGGCTTGTGTGCCTGAATACTGACCAGTGCTTGGGTCATAAGTTAGTTTAATTTTTATGTTTAAAGTTTTGCCATAGCAATTGGTAATTTGTACTATCATTTCTACTATAGCAGGGTTTTCTCCCTTTTTACCAAAGTCAAAATCAAAACTCATTACATAATATCCGAATACATTTTGTGTTTGGTAATTTACTTCTTTCAATTTATAATCCGTGTTGCAGCTATCTTTGAATTTATCTTTATCTTTTACATCAAGTTTGGCATCAAAAATAGTTTCTTTATTGCAAGGGTTTTCTATGGTAATACTGGCATCAGAAAGGCTTACAGGGCACTCTTTGCTTGAAGGTACTTTAAAATCAGATTCATACTTTTCAGTAATTGCATTGTATTTACATATAATGGTTTTAATAGTTTGTTTCCCATTACAATCTGTAAGGGTAATTTCCATTTCAATACTTGAGACAATGCTTCCTTTTGTAATATCTACCTCAAAGGCAAAACCAAAATTGGTATAATTAGCCACTTTTGAGCTGGTTTCGGTAGTGGTAGTAATTGTCATTTCATCTATGTCAAATTTGTTTTTGCAGGTATCTTGGTTGGGATTAATTTTGTAAGATGAGGTTTGTCTTTTCTTAATTTTAACACCTTTAACCACAATATCAGCAGCAAAAAGATCAGGTGCGGCAGTAAAAAACATTACTACCATTAGTGTTACTAGTTTGAATAATTTTTTCATCATTTTATTTGTTTAAATTTTACTGTACAAAGGTGTTGGCAAAGGCAAGTTTTATTTTACCTCAGTTCATGAATGGTAGTTTTCATTTCATGAATGGTAATTTTTATAACGTGACAAGAATTGTTATAAGAACATATAGTTGGATTTTATTAGTCGGGTGGTAACACCCAAATCACTTCGAAAAAGTGAATATGGTTGGTGACGCTTTGCTAAACACCAACAGCAGGCAAAGGCAAATATATTTCTTACTTTTTATAACCCAAAAAGTAAGCAAAAGGGTTTTGATTTTCAATGTGCCTGCTTGCGCACCAGCCTGCCTCAAAAAGATTTTTCCTTGCCGCTGTATCTGTTTTGCTTCTTTAACACGCGTCTTTGCGAACGAAACGCAGTGAAGTGTTGCAATCTGTTTTAAAAGATTGCTTCACTATGTTCGCAATGACTTTTTGCACACTGCGAAAACCTACTTCACCATCGGAATGGACTATTTTAAATTAGTATTTTAAATTGCTTTCCGATAGTATGCTGTAATTTAATTAGTCGGGTGGTAACCGCTGAATTCACTAAAATCTACCTCAACCCATCCAACTCTTTCAAATAATCATATTGCAAGTCTTCATGCAAACTGGATAGTGCTTTTTCTATCTTCTTTATCTGTGAAGCATAGATATTATATAAAGCAGTACTTTGACTTAGGTCTAAGTTTTTATCACGGCATTTATTACAAAAATACAATAACAATTCAACCTCGGTCTGTTTGATACCCGAATACTTTACATGCTTAGTTATGTGTCGTAGAATTTTACGCAAGGTTTTCTTCACATAATAAGGATGCCCCACATTGATTTCATCAAACCATTCATCCACATCTATTTTAATTTGTTCAATGTATTGGGCTTCATTATGGGCTTCAAATAGCAAATAGCTAAAGAGTTCCTTATTGTCTTTTTTGTATTTAGCCAAACGCAAACACAGCTGCAATACCTGCTCTGGAGCGAGGCTTTGCAGCTCTTTCTTTATTTCATTTACTGTGGCTGATTTCATGTATGACAAACAAAGCGAAAATGTTTCTTAAATTTTATCAGGCTTTGCACTTTTATTGCACAACATACTTACTTTTGTCTTAATGGATTTTAAAGCCAAAATACAAGACCTTGCCAAGCAAATATATCCTGAACTGATAGAAACCCGCAGGCATCTTCATGCCCATCCTGAGTTATCGTTTCAAGAATTTGAAACCAGTGCATTTGTAAAAAAGCAATTGGAATTAATAGGCGTTGATAGCATTGAAGCCAAAGCCAATACTGGTTGGGTTGCCATGATCAAAGGTCGCAACCCCGATAAAAAAGTAATAGCCTTGCGTGCCGATATGGATGCTTTGCCCATTGAAGAGAAAAATGAGGTAAGTTACAAATCAGTAAACACAGGTGTGATGCATGCTTGTGGGCATGATGTGCATACCACTAGTCTATTGGGCGTTGCAAAAATATTGTGCAGTTTGAGAAATGAATTTGAAGGTAGCGTAAAACTATTGTTTCAACCTGGAGAAGAGAAATTGCCTGGTGGTGCTTCTATTATGATAAAAGAGGGAGCGCTTGCTAACCCCACTCCTACTAGCATTTTGGGTCAACATGTAATGCCAATGATACCCGTTGGTAAAATTGGTTTTAGAAGTGGACTTTACATGGCAAGCACCGATGAGCTATATGTGAAGGTGATTGGCAAAGGTGGTCATGGTGCCATGCCTCATTTGAATATTGATACTGTTTTAATCGCATCTCATATTATTGTCGCATTGCAACAAATAGTAAGCAGGGCAGCCAATCCCATCATTCCATCGGTTTTATCTTTCGGAAAAGTGATTGCCAATGGCGCCACCAATGTGATACCAAATGAAGTGTATTTAGAAGGTACATTTAGAACCTTGGATGAGAAATGGCGAAGTGAAGCGCATGATAAAATGAAAAAATTAGCCGAGCAATTGGCCGAAAGTATGGGTGCCAAATGTGAATTTGAAATTCGAAGAGGCTATCCATTTTTGATGAACGATATTCCGCTTACTGAAAAAATGAAAGATTGTGCTAGAGAATACATGGGTGAAGAGAATATTGTGGATTTGGATATTTGGATGGCTGCTGAAGATTTTTCATACTATTCACAAGAAATGCCAGCTTGCTTCTATCGACTTGGTACCAGAAACGAAGAGCGTGGTATCGTATCCTCAGTGCATACCCCAACCTTTGATGTGGATGAAAAATCCCTCGAAATAGGGGCTGGCCTTATGGCTTGGTTGGCCATCAAAGAATTAGAAAGTATTTAATCCCTAGCTTTAGCATAATTTTAAAGATTTCAAATGATAATTTTGCAGCACTATGATTAATGTATTGTTTGTATGCCTAGGAAATATTTGCCGTTCACCCATGGCAGAAGGCCTATTCAAAAAACAAGTAAATGAAGCTGGTTTGGGTAATCAAATCTCATGTGATTCTGCTGGAACAGCTTCTTATCATTTAGGCCAACAGCCTGATAAGCGCATGGTTTCAACGGCTTCCGAACAAGGAGTTAAACTCAACCACAAAGCTAGGCAATTCAGCAAAGCAGACTTTAATGCCTTTGATTATATAGTTGTGATGGATGAAAGTAATTATAACAATGTTATGAAACTTAAGCCATCAAAAAGCAAGGCTAAGGTTATCTACATGCGTAGTTATGATGAATATGTTTTGGGTGTAAAAGAAGTACCAGATCCCTATTATGGCAGTATGGAAGATTTTAAAACCTGTTATTATATTCTTGAAAGCTGCTGTCGAAATTTCTTGAAAGAAATTATTGAGACAAATTGCTTAAAACTTGAAACCAGTAAAAGTATGTAGGTGTTTAAAGGGCTAACAATAATAAGCCTTGCCCCTATTGCCTTTTGCCTATCCCCTGAGGCACTAGAACTTATTCTTCCACATCATACTCTCTACAGGCTTCACACTTCGCTTGTTGTATTTGGCACCTTTTTTAGCATTATACAATACATCAACATCACCTTCAACAACGAAGTAGATCAATTGACCAATAGGCATTCCTGCATACACTCTCACAGGTTGAGTGCAGCTAATCTCTAGTGTCCAAGTATTACAAAAGCCCACATCACCTTTACCCGCAGTGGCGTGAATGTTTATTCCTAAACGGCCTGTACTTGATTTACCTTCAAGAAATGGAACATGTTTATGTGTCTCTGTATATTCAGCTGTTACACCTAAGTAAAGTGTGTTTGGTTGCAATACAAAACCTTCAGGTGGAATTTCAAAAGTATCTATTTTATTATGCTCTTTGGCATCCAAAACCCTGTCTTTATAGGTGGCTAAATGTCTTCCTAAATGCACATCATAAGAATTAGTTCCCAGGCACTCACGTCTGAATGGTTCAATTAAAATATTACCCAATTCAATTTCTTCTAATATTCTTTTATCTGATATGATCATTTTTAAGAGTTTTTGGGCAAATAAAATGTAATTTATACTATTTTGCTAAACAAAAATCAATAACAAAAAGCATGGAAAATTTAGGCATAGGAAGCCGAGTTCGTCACCACGATTATGGTGATGGGGTGATTATCAACATCAAACCAAGTACATATTATATTACCTTCATTAAGGAAGGTGCTAAAGAAATTTCAAGAACACAACATTCGCTTGAAATTATTGAAGCTGTTGAGGCTCCTGAGGACATTATTAGTAATGCTGAATTAGAAAAAACTTTGGTTAGTATTCTTCGCAGATGGGCCGATATCCAAGAAAATGTGAGCCTAGGGCAAAAATGGATGGGAGGCAAAATGATTTTATATCCTGGTGATAAAAATATGCAGGCAAAGGAAATTCCTATTGATAGCTTTTTTAGAAAAATTGTGATGTTGCGAGATAGGCTGCGTGTATTAGAACAACGCATCAATGCGCATGATGTATTGACAGATGAAGATAAAATCAATATGCAGCAATACATCACCAAAATATACGGAAGCTTAACTACTTTCAATGTATTGTTCAAGTATCCACATGAGCAATTTGTAGGAGAAAAAGGAAGCAAAGACTAATAAAGACTTCTGAAAAGAACAATAAAAAACCCCTATTGGCAAGCCAGTAGGGGTTTTAGTTTTTTGTATGACGTAATTATGCGTGCATTCTTTGTTTTTTCTCTAACAAAAGTTCTTTGCTTTCTTCGTGATCAGGATCAGGAACACAGCAATCAACAGGGCAAACTGCCGCACATTGAGGCTCCTCATGAAATCCTACACACTCTGTACATTTGCTAGTAACGATGAAATAAGTATCATCAGATACAGGAGCAAAACGCTTACTTACCTCAATGGTTTCGCCATTGAGAGTGATCGTACCGCTTAAGTTGTTTCCATCTGCCCATGCCCACTCTGCTCCTGCTTCATAAATTGCATTGTTAGGACATTCAGGTTCGCATGCACCACAGTTGATGCATTCGTCAGTTATCATTATTGCCATAATTATAAAATTTCTTTTGGTTTATTAACACTTGCAAGTTTAGCTTTGTTCGCTCAAAGCAAAAAATAGAATTATTCTAAATTACATGACTTATCAACAAACAATAGAGGGATTACTGCATGCAGGCCTCATTTTTAAACAGGCTTATGAAAAAAGCAGTAGCAAAATTGTAGATGCATACCTATACAACAATTGGTTTACAGAAGAAAGCCAGCGCAAAATTTTTGAAGCGTGGAGCATTTTGCTTACTAAGGAAAAACTGGAGAAATGGCTTAAACCATACCACATTACAGAACAAACAAATCCAAAAACCATAGCTATCATTATGGCAGGAAACATCCCCTTAGTAGGCATGCATGATTTGTTTTGCGTGTTGGCAAGCGGTCATAATGCTTTGGTAAAGCTGAGCAGTGACGACAAAGTTTTACCCATGTGGATTATTCAAGAGTTGATAAAATTCAACCCTGAATTTGAAGAAAGAATAAAAGTTGCGGATGATCAAATCAATAAAATGCACTTTGATGCTGTGATAGCTACCGGAAGCAATAACAGCAATCGATATTTTGAGTATTACTTTAGAAACTACCCTCAAATACTTAGGCAAAACAGAACAAGTGTGGCAGTTTTAACGGGTAATGAAACCCCAGATGATGTGAAATTATTGGCTGATGATATTTTCATGCATTTTGGTTTAGGTTGCAGAAACGTGTCAAAGGTTTATTTACCTGAGGGTATGGCTTTAGATATATTGTTTGAAAACTTTATGGGGTACGCTGATTTCATCAACCACAATAAATATGTAAACAATTACAATTACCACAAAGCCATTTGGTTAATGAACCAAGATAAATTTTATGACAATAACTTTATTTTGTTGAAGGAAGATGAAGGTCTTCACTCTCCATTGGCTTCCTTGTATTTTGAATATTATGATGATTTGGATATGCTTAAAGCTAAATTAGAAGAGCAAGAGAAAGAGATTCAGTGTGTGGTAAGTATGTTAAATTTGAATCATTCGGTACCATTAGGCAAAGCTCAAAGGCCTGAATGGAATGACTATGCAGACAGAATTGACACAATAGCATTTTTATTGGCTTTGTAGATACTTTGTTCAATGTCTTTCTATCATTTTAGTTAGTATTGCCCATCAATTTAGGAAATTATGAACGCTTTAATATCAACCAATTACTTCTTTCAAAAGCAAAAAAAATTCTATCGTGGTAAAGTGCGCGATGTGTATAATATTGATAATAAGCTTTTGGTGATGGTGGCTTCTGATAGAATTTCGGCCTTTGATGTGGTGATGCCAAAACCCATCCCTTATAAAGGACAAGTGCTGAATCAGACTGCTTTACACTTTCTTAACCTAAGCAAACATATTGTTCCAAATTGGCTTATTAGTAGCCCACACCCCAATGTATCTATTGGTCACATGTGCGAGCCTGTTGCCATTGAAATGGTTATCCGTGGTTATTTGAGCGGTCATGCTTGGCGTGAATATAAAAGTGGTAAAAGAATTATTTGTGGTGTAGCTATGCCAGATGGGATGAAGGAAAATGATAAATTCCCTGAACCCATCATTACCCCAACCATTAAAGCAAGTGAAGGTCATGACGAAGATGTTTCTAGAGAAGAAATTCTTAGTCAAAACCTTGTTCCTGAAGTTGACTATTTAGCCATGGAAGACTATACGCGAAAATTGTTTGCTTTTGGAACTGAATACGCACAAAAACAAGGATTAATATTGGTTGATACCAAGTATGAATTTGGCAAGAAGGACAATGTCATTATGTTGATGGATGAAATCCACACCCCTGATTCATCTAGGTATTTCTATGCAGATACCTATGCAGAAATTCAAGCCAAGGATCAACAACAACGTCAATTGTCTAAAGAATTTGTGAGACAATGGTTGATTGAAAATAATTTCCAAGGATTAGAAGGCCAATCAGCACCTGTATTTCCTGAAGAATTTATTGACTCCATTACTAATAGATACGTTGAGCTTTACGAAAAAATTACAGGATTAAACTTTGTGAAATCTGATTATGGAAATATAGAGAATGAAATTGAGGCAGCAGTAAACAAAGCGCTTGAGGCATTACAATAAAAGTGTTTTGTTGATTTTATTTAGTAAATTATTGAATAATTTTTACCTTTGTACCTTTTGAAACTCCAAAAGGTACAACCAAAAGAGTTTCGATTTTCAAGGTGCTTACCTGCGCCATTCCCAACCTCAAAAAGATTTCCCCTTGCCGCTGCATATGTTTTGCCTCTATACTTAACCAATTACACATGGCAAAACCTATAAGGCTGCACAAACCCTTGCTGAAATCTTTTGCACAGCACTGCGAAAATCGGCTTCGCTTTCGGAAAACGATTCTTCCATTACTTTTTGCAGATGCCATCGACATTCATAAAATCTGCCAGAAAATGTTTTTGATTTTTTTGTGGATGGTGGTTGATAGTAAGCATACTTGGCTCATGCCTCACTAATTTCTTGCGACTCTTTATTTCCTCATGAGCACTTAGTATGCGCTGCAAGAAAAAAGCAAATTACATTTTCAAAGGTTTTAGGTCAGTCTTGATTTTTGTTTCGTTTTTATCAAGAAAAATGAAAATTTTGAACATTTCAAGTATTTATTTAATTCTCGAAAATTATAGTTTTAAAAATCGCTAAGACTTATGAATAATATACCCATTAAACAGCAAAGCCGGAATCACTGGGATATCCGGCTTTGACTGACACTATGAAAACTACACTCTTACTTAATAACGACAGAAGTTTTAGTTTGTTTTACTTCGCTCTTAAAAATATCTACTTTTAAAATACCATCATTCATCGAAGCTTCAATTTTTTCTTTGTCTGCATTTTCAGGTAATGTAAAACTGCGACTGAAACTACCATAGAAACTTTCTACTGTGTGATATTTGTTGTCAGCTTCTTTCACAAACTTACGTTCACCACTGATGGTTAATACATCAGCATCTACTTCAATTTTCACATCTTCTTTCTTGGTTCCTGGAAGGTTAATGTGTAGTTCGAAACGGTTGTCTTTTTCAACCACATCGGTGCGAGGTGAAAAATGTACCGAGCGTTCAAATTTGCCAAGCGATTCGTTAAACATATCGTCTATGGCTCTCATCATGTTTTGTGGAATCATTGAGTCTCTCAAAAATTCGCGTCCTGGTTTTAATCTTACTAAGGTCATAATTATTATTTTTTATTGTTTGTTTTTGTTTACACCCTAATCTATCAAGTTGTGTTCCGTTGGATAATTTGAAGACAATATGTCTTCTATTGGTGATTTACAATTCAAAAATGAGAAAATTTAGCGCCATTATTTCCGATTTATTTGTTTTTTATTCCATTTTGGATGCAAATGAGACAGAAACTTTGAAACAATATTTAGAAAAGTATATTCGTTAAGTCTTTTTTTTTAAACTATGAAAAGAAATATTTGCCTTACTCTATTGATTTGCATGATGGCTTTTGGTCTTAAAGCTCAGATTAATTATTCATATACGACTTATAAAAATAGTGAAAGTAGGCGATATTTTTCAAAGCCTGAAAGTGTTAATAAATATAGGAAATTTAATGACGCTAGAGTAAAAGAAGTAACCCAAACCTACTACAGGAAAGATAAGCCTAGTTTCATAATAAATTATAAATACAATCCGTCATCTCGTATTTATGAAATTAATTCAAAAGACATGAAAAACAAAAGCTCTTCAACATTTTTCAATTATGAAAATGACACTTTATTATTAGCAATTTTTCAAACTAGAAAGGGAAAAGATACTACCACTGCTGAATTGTTTAGTTATAATAACAATAATAAATGTACTGAAGAATTAGAATTAAGAGATGGGAAAACATATCACTTATGCAAATATGAATGGAACGAAAATGGCCTAGTTAAAAGAATAGAAAATGCCTATACAAAATATAGAAAATGGAATTCAATAACTGAAATCGACTATTATGATGACAAAACCACAAAAGAGGAGCGTATTTTTAAAAAGGGAAAACTTAAGCACAAATATGTATACGCTTGCAGCCCTGTTGGAGAAAAAGTGCAATTAGATAAAGAAGAAAGCAAAGTATGTACAATTAAAAACAAAAACGATGACGGCTCATTTTACTATATATTCGAAACTACTGAAGGTAAAAAAGGTATACGCAGGAATATCCAAAAATTCAATCCAGATAGCATGTTGATCTCATACGAGATATATGATTTAGAAGGAAAATTAAAATTCAAGTATGAGTACTTTTATGAAAATAAAAAATTAGTTAGAGAAGACCTTTTTAGCTTTAATAAGAGATACTCTTCATCCTATTTTATTTATGGCCCAGATAATTTACTTAGTTCTAGTTACACCTTAAACAAGCGAGGCAAGAAAACTCGTGACTATAAATACGCTTATACCAAATATGAATAAATAGCCTTTAGCACTAGCCAAAGTTTCTTTATTATTGCCTTGTTATATGCAAGACAGAAGCCTTTATTCCATTATTTCTAATCATCTAGGCATTAGCCTAAAGCAAGTTACTGCCACTATTAAACTTATTGATGATGGTGCCACCGTACCTTTTATTTCGCGATACCGAAAAGAGGCAACCATGGGCCTTGATGAAGTTGAGATTGAAAACATCAAGAATACAACAAGCAAATTTCGCGAACTCGAAAAAAGAAAGCTAAGCATACTAGAAACCATAAAAGAACAAGGAAAGTTAACACCCTCATTAGAGCAACAAATCACTGATTGCTGGGATTCAAATGCCCTTGAAGATATCTATCTGCCTTACAAACCCAAGCGTAAAACAAAGGCTAGTGTTGCAAGAGAAAACGGCCTTGAACCGCTAGCTTTATGGTTAATAAAAGAATTACCCCAAGATGTATCATCCGAAGCCAGTAAATTTATTTATGATAAGGTGAGTTCAGAAGAAATGGCCTTGCAAGGCGCTAGAGATATCATTGCAGAGATGATTAATGAGGATAGCAAAGTTAGAAGCACGATACGTTTGCAGTTCGAAAAACATGCTGTTCTTTATACAAAAGTGGGCAAAGGAAAAGAAGTTGAAGGCAATAAATACCAAGATTATTTTAGCTTTGATGAGCCTTTAAATCGATGTCCTTCGCATCGTCTATTAGCAGTGTTTAGAGGTGAAGAGGAAGGTTTTCTTAAACTTAGTATTGGGCCTGATGAAGATATTGCTATTAAAAAAATTGAATACCAATATATCAAACGCAATACTGAAAGCAGTAAGCAATTGGCATTAGCCATTAAAGATTCCTATAAAAGACTTTTGGCTCCCTCAATGGAAAATGAATTTAGATCATTGGCTAAAGCCCGTGCTGATGAAGAGGCCATAAAGGTATTTGCTGAAAACCTCCGTCAATTGCTTCTTTCAGCACCCTTGGGCAATAAAAGAATTTTGGCTATCGACCCTGGTTTTCGCTCTGGATGCAAAGTGGTTTGTTTAAATGAAGAAGGTAAACTACTAGCTGATGATATTATTCATCCACACGAGCCGCAACGTGAACTGGCTAAAGCCAGCGAGAAAATAAAACAACTGGTTCAAAAATTTAACATAGAAGCCATTGCCATTGGCAATGGAACAGCAGGAAGAGAAACTGAGGATTTAATAAAGAATATTTCTTTCGATAACAAACCCGAAATTTTCATGGTAAATGAAAATGGGGCATCAGTTTATTCTGCATCAGAAGTGGCACGTGAAGAATTTCCAGATAAAGATGTTACGGTGAGAGGTGCTGTTTCTATTGGCCGTAGGCTTGCTGACCCATTGGCAGAATTGGTAAAGATAGATCCAAAGTCCATTGGCGTTGGGCAATACCAACATGATGTTGACCAACATAAACTTAAACACAGTCTTGATTCGGTGGTGCAAAGTTGCGTTAATAATGTTGGGGTAAATTTGAATACCGCAAGCAAAAGTTTACTAACCTATGTCTCAGGATTAGGGCCACAAATAGCGCAAAATATAGTTGCCTACAGAAACGAACATGGTGCATTTAGCAGCCGTGCACAACTAAAAAAAGTACCACGATTAGGAGATAAAGCTTTTGAGCAATGTGCAGGATTTTTAAGAATTAGTAAAGCAAAAAATGCCTTAGACAACAGTGCTGTTCACCCAGAAAGTTATCACATTGTTGAGCAAATGGCCAAAGACCAACAATGCAAAGTAGAGGATTTGATACATAATGAAAGCCTCCGAAAAAACATTAATCCATCTAAATATGTTAGCGAAAATTTCGGACTCCCTACTATCAATGATATCATTAAAGAGCTTGCAAAACCTGGCAGAGACCCAAGAGCGACATTGCAAGCATTTAGCTTTGCTGATGTGAAAAAGCCCCAAGATTTGTATGTAGGGATGGTGCTTCCAGGTATTGTTACCAATATTACAAACTTTGGTTGTTTTGTAGATATTGGCGTGAAGCAAGATGGCATGGTGCATATTTCTCAATTGGCCAATCGTTTTGTAAAAGACCCAAATGAAGTTGTTAAATTGCAACAACAAGTGCAAGTAAAAGTTCTTGAGCTAGACTTGCAGAGAAAAAGAATCAGCCTTACGATGAAATTGGATGGATGATGAAAGGATATAGGATTAAGGGAAGAGGAAATAGTGACTATCCAAAAGGATAATGATAACATTTGAAGACATGCATACTCCTGCCTAAATACTCATTAAAATTCTTTTTACTAAATAACCAAGTATTAAGCTTACCTTTGACCACTTTTGTTACGCAAGCTTTCAAATCTTGATGCCGCGAACTCAATATGTTGTTGTAAAATTCTTACTGGCTAAGTTTTCCTCTACATTACATGCACCTTGCATGAGAACCATCAGCCAGAACTAATATTAATAAATGACATTCGAAGAATTAAACTTAATTGAGCCTATTATGCAGGCTCTTAAAACGGAAGGTTACACCTCCCCTACGCCCATTCAAGCACAATCCATTCCTCTAATCCTTCAAAAACGCGACCTTTTAGGTTGTGCTCAAACAGGTACTGGAAAAACGGCTGCTTTTGCTATTCCTATTCTACAATTACTTCATAAAGAAAAATTGGCTGACCCAGGAAATAAAAGCATCAAAGCCTTAATACTAACTCCAACACGCGAACTTGCTATTCAAATAGAAGAAAGCTTCAAAGCCTATGGCCGCGGTTTAGGCATGAAACAATTGGTAATTTTTGGTGGTGTATCTCAACACGGACAAACACAAGGTTTACAAAGAGGTGTTGATATTTTGGTTGCCACTCCTGGTAGATTATTAGACTTAATCAACCAAAGGTTTGTAAACATTCAGCACCTTAAAATATTTGTTTTGGATGAAGCCGATCGTATGCTTGACATGGGTTTTATCCATGATGTAAAAAAAGTAATTGCTAAAATCCCACAGAAACGTCAGACCTTGTTTTTCTCGGCTACCATGCCTTCTGAAATACAAAAGTTGGCGAATACCATTTTATCAAACCCTGCTAAAGTGGAGGTTACTCCGGTATCAAGCACGGCAGATACCATTGAGCAAGCTGTTTATTTTGTTGACAAAGACAATAAAAGACACTTGTTAAAACACCTTTTGGAAGATCCAAAAATAAAAAGTGTATTGGTGTTTACCCGCACTAAACATGGGGCAGACAGGGTAGTGAAGGATCTTGACAAGGTTGGTGTGAAAGCACAAGCTATCCATGGAAACAAATCACAAAATGCAAGACAAAGTGCATTAAATAATTTTAAAAATGGAACCACAAGGGTGCTTGTAGCTACTGATATTGCTGCACGTGGTATTGATGTTGACAACCTTTCACATGTAATTAATTATGAGTTACCAAATATCTCAGAAACGTACGTGCATCGTATCGGCAGAACAGGTCGTGCGGGTGCAAGTGGCATAGCCCTTTCATTCTGCGATGCCGAGGAAAAAGAGTTTTTGCGTGATATCCATAAATTGATTGGTAAGACGGTACCTGTTATTGATGAACATCCTTTCCCTTTGCAAAACCATTTTGTAGAAACAAAGAAAGCAGCCCCTGCCCGCACCCCAAGAAGAAGACCTGAAGGTGCTGGAAACAATCAAGGAAACAGGGTTCCACAAGGAAATAGAACTACCAAGCCCAACAATAATTTTAGAAGAAAAGCTTCTAATTGATTTGATTGAATTTATATATTATCTTAATAAATAAAGGCTATGTAACAGAAATGTTACATAGCCTTTATGATTAAAGAATTTCTAGATAAAATAACCGATGGACTGAATAATATTTTTTCAGGAATGTTAGAAATATCCTTCTTTCTGTTTGTCGCAGTATTTTGAAACTACTTGCTTAAATTAGATTGTACCATTTGCTTAGTTTGATTTATGATGGTTTTGAATAGTTTTGTGTTTGAAATTTAAATACAGTTATTATTATGAACATGTTTGCAAAAAATGCAGCCAAATCAGTTGAGGAATATTTAAAGATGGTGCCTGCCGATCGCACAAAAGAAATTGACTTCCTTCATGATTTTATTCAAAAAGCTGTTCCAAAGCTAAAGCCATATTACGCTTCAAACATGATTGGTTATGGCACATTTCACTATCTTGATTCAAAGAAACAAAAAAAAGATTGGCCTATTATTTCACTAGCAAATCAAAAGAATTATATTAGCATTTACGTATGCACAATTGTTGAGGATAATTCATTAGCTGAAAAAATAAAAAGTGATTTTGGGAAACTTAGTAAAGGTGTAAGCTGCATTAGGTTCAAGAATTTAAATGAAATAAATCTTGAAACACTTAAAACGGTGCTAAGACTAGCTGAAAGCAAACCCGGGGTTATTGGCGCTACAATAGTAAATAAGTAGAATGAGAATTGTAAGGTATTGTAGTCTTCATTTCTAAATATTTGCTACTAAATAATGATACCTTTGTTCACCTCCAAATGAATAGGAAAGATTTTATAAAAGCAGCTTCCCTGCTGCCCTTATCCGCATTAAGTATGAATTTAAGTGACTTGAATAAAATGGCAAGTAATCTTGCTCATAGTAAACCCATGCCAGTTATGTTTATGGGTCATGGTAGCCCCATGAACGCCATTGAAGAAAATGAATTTGTAAAGAAATGGCGAAGCATAGGTCAAAAAATACCTAAACCTCAAATGGTATTATGTGTATCTGCGCATTGGGAAACCAAAGGAACCTTTGTAACAGCCATGGAGAAGCCTCGCACCATCCATGATTTTGGTGGTTTCCCTAAAGCCTTGTTTGATGTGCAATACCCTGCACCTGGTAGCCCAACCTATGCCAAGGAAGTGCAACATAGCATCAAAAGTACAATAGTTGACCTAGACGAAAAATGGGGATTAGACCATGGCACTTGGAGCATTGTGAAGCACCTTTATCCAAATGCGGATGTGCCCGTTTTGCAACTTAGCATCGACTATACAAAGCCTGCCAGTTATCATTATGCATTGGCTAAGGAGCTTGCTTCACTGCGTCACAAAGGGGTGCTTATTATTGGCAGTGGAAACATGGTACATAACTTAGGAATGGTGGCTTGGGACAAAATGAATGAGCCTGAATTTGGTTTTGATTGGGCCATAGAAATGAATACTACTTTCAAAAAACTAATTATGGATGGCAATCACGATGCTCTTATACATTATGAGAATTTCGGTCTAGCAGGACGAAAGGCTATTCCAAGTCCTGAGCATTATATTCCATTATTGTATGCCCTTGCTTTGAAGGAGAAAAATGATCCAGTAAGTTTCTTTAACGACAAAGCCTTGTTGGGCTCTCTCACCATGACTTCGGTGATGATAGGTGCTGAATAGAAAAGGATATCACAAAAATATATTCATGTCTTAAGCCTTAATAACCCAGCGTAACTTAGCCGAACGGGCCCTTGGGTTGCTTGCCACCTCTTCAGCACTTGGCCTAATGGGTTCTGGTGAGATTTCACTATATATACCTTGCCTATAAAATGCTTGAAAAGCTTTTTTTACCCTACGATCCTCACCTGAGTGAAATGATAAAATGGCTACCCTACCTCCAACTGCTAAAGCATCTGGCAGTTTTTGAAGAAAGGCATTCAATACACCGAACTCATCATTGACTTCTATGCGCAATGCTTGGAAAGTTCTTTGGCACGACTTTTTAATCATGTCTTTGCTTTCAGAAGCAGGAAAAAAATCAAGCACCTCTTTAATACAATCCTTCAACTGTGTGGTGGTTTGAATTTTGTTTCCACTTTTAATGGTCTTAATGATAGCCTCCGCAATCACATCTGCATAAGGTTCATCAGAATTTTCAATCAGTATTTCTTCTAAGCGTTGTTGAGAAATATTTTCTAATAACCTTGCTGCAGATTTACCATTTTGTGGGTTCAATCTTAAATCCAATGGTCCATCTACTTTTAATGAAAATCCCCTATCTGGGTTATCAATTTGCATAGAGGATACACCCAAATCAGCTAAGACAAAATTCAACAATCCCGCTTCTTCAACAATCAAATCTATCCCCGCAAAATTCATTTTCTTAATCACAATATCCGCTTCTCCAAAACCTTGCTTTTCCAATCTCTCTTCTGTTCTTGGCAATTCTAGCGGATCAACATCTGTGGCATATAGTTTACCTTGATGGTTTAATGCTTTTAGAATTTCTAAACTATGTCCACCATAACCAAGGGTAGCATCCATACCTACTTGCCCAGGCTGCACTTTTAGGAAATCCATGATTTCGTTTACACAAATAGAACGATGCATACCTGCAGGTGTATAGCCTTTCTGCAAAACTTTTTCTATATCTGCAGCATAAAGTTCAGGCTGCAATTCCTTGTATTTCTCTTTGAAAGTCTTTGGGTGCGTGCCCTTATATCGCACTCTACGAGGTGGCTTCGAATCTGAATTCTCCATGGGTCAAAACTAATGAATTAATGATAGACTTCTTTCATAATTGAACGTCTTTGCGAACGAAGTGAAGCAATCTCCCGATAAATCAGATGGCTTCGTGCCTCCCCATGACGCCCTATACTTATTATGAATTAAGAAAAAGTTATTATTACTATGTTTTTATAATGGCTCTTTTACAAAAACTTACCAATGGTGGCCATTTTATTTTCTGTTTCCAACCATTCTTTTTCAGGAATCGATGACGATGTAATGCCTGCACCTGCAAATTGATTTATTTGATTTTCGAAAATCTGTGCACAACGAATATTTACATACAAATGGGTTTGTTCTTCAAGATTCAACACACCTACAAAGCCGCTATACAACTGCCTATTCATTCCTTCCATTTCCATAATAAAATGATGCGCCACATCTTGCGGAAGGCCACATACAGCAGGGGTTGGGTTCAATTGAGACAACACCTCTCCTACTAAGTTTTGCTCAGGCTTTAATCTAGCTGTGAATGTAGATTTCAGGTGTTTTAGTTCACCCGAATTTATGGTTTCAGTTTGGCTTTTATCAAGGGCTTCGGAATATGGCAACAAAGTATCATAGATAAAATCTTCAACCCATTGTTGCTCTTTTATCTCCTTATCTGTCCATGCACCTGAGTGTTCTTTGGCTAATGTACCAGCCAATGCCACGGTTGTTAATACATGGTTTTGATGATGCAATAACAACTCAGGACTTGCACCTATCCATGTACCTGTTATTTCAGAAGTAAGCAAATAAGTAAAGGCAGATGAATAGTTTTGAGTAAGTTTACCAAACATATCAAAGGCTTTGTAATCATTAGGCTTATCAATGTTTTTAACCCTTGCTGCTACAAATTTATGTATATCCGAATGCGAGATTAAGGTATCAACCGCATGTTGCACATAATGAATATACTCAGCCCTAGTTCCACTCTCTTGTGGTTCATGGTGATAAATTAAATCAAATGCCTCTCCTGTCCATTCCTTTAATTCATCTGGTTGTATTGTAAAAGCTCTGTTTTGTTGCGCAAAAGGCGAAATAACAAAACGCGTTTGTTTATCAGCAAAGTCAATACTTTCCAAATCAGTACTTATCTGACCTTGGATAAAATAAATTTTATCCGACTGTGGAAGTTTGAACAAAGCAAAGGCTTGCATCTACAAATACTATTTAAAAGGGGTGCTAGGCTTTGGTATAACAGACATGGTCAAGCGACTTATGCAACATAATTTTCCCTCATCATCCGTAATTTTTATTTCCCATACTTGGGTGGTTTTACCCAAATGATAAGGAGTTGCTTTTCCATATACCCAACCTTTATGAGCAGAACGAATATGGTTGGCATTGATATCTAAACCAACAGCCACAAATTGCTCTCTATCTATGCAGATATTAGCAGCCAAGCTGCCCACTGTTTCTGCCAATACACAAAAGGCCCCCCCATTTACCACGCCCAAAGGCTGAATGGTTCTATGGTCAACAGGCATACGAGCCAATAAAAAATCATCACCAATCTCGATAAACTCAATGCCCATCCACTCACTACAAGTGTTTCGGTTGCGTTCCATCATGGCATCAAGGGTAACACCCTCCAACTTAAATATACTCATGTTTATATATCTTCTGTTTGAATATCATATAAGGTATGAATGGTCTTGCCCGACACATTCATTACCATATTTTTAATAGTATCTCTTAATTCAGCAATGTTTATTTTCTTTTCAGCTGATAGGAAAATAACAGGTGTATTTTCTTTGGCCATCCAAGTTCTTTTCAGTCTATCAATGTATGGCTCTTCATTGCCAAACTCATCAAAATCTATTTCAAGAGGCTCCTTCAGATTATCAATTTTGTTGAAGATAATAAGCGTGGGTTTATCTCCTGCTTTTATTTCTTGAAGGGTTTTATTCACCACCAAAATTTGTTCTTCAAAGTTTGGGTGACTCACATCCACCACATGCAATAACACATCCGCTTCTCTGATTTCATCTAAGGTAGACTTAAAACATTCAACCAATTGATGAGGTAATTTTCTAATAAATCCAACGGTATCACTTAACAGAAAAGGTATGTTATCAAACACCACTTTTCTAACTGTTGAGTCCAATGTCGCAAATAGCTTATCTTCAGCAAAGACGTTAGATTTGCTCAATAAATTCATGATGGTTGACTTGCCTACATTTGTATATCCCACCAAGGCTACACGCACCTTTTCATCTCTATTTTTTCTGCGTGTTTCGGCTTGCTTATCCACCACATCCAATCGTTCTTTCAACTTGGTAATGATGCCACGCAATGCCCTTCTATCCGTTTCAATTTCCGATTCACCCGGACCTCTTGTTCCAATACCTCCTGCATGTTTTGTTAAGTGTCCCCACATACGTGTCAAACGAGGTAATAGGTATTGCGCTTGTGCCAATTCAACTTGAAATTTTGATTGGGCAGAACGAGCCCTGCTAGCAAAAATATCTAATATCAAATTGCTTCGGTCCAGGATTTTACATTTGATATTGTGTTCAAGGTTTCGGATTTGTGAAGGCGATAATTCATCATCAAAAATCACCATATCAATTTCATGGGCTTGCACGTATTCCACCACTTCTTCCAATTTTCCTTCACCAATAAAGGTGCGTGGGTTTGGATATGGCAGTCGTTGCATGAATTTTTTAGCCACCACTGCACCGGCAGTATGAGCCAAAAAAGCCAATTCGTCTAAGTATTCTTCGGCTTGTTCTATTTTCTGTCCTTGCAGATTAACACCCACCAATACGGCTTTCTCTTGTTTCTTCTGGGTATCGTATAATTTGGGCATCCTTTGGTTCTAAATCTATTTTGTTTTGTGTTTACAATAATATGAATAAATAAGCGAACACAAAATGGGTAATATCATGGAGTTAATACACTTGAATGCATTCAGGAATTGAGGACTATTATCCAATGATGGATGTTATATATAAGCGGATTGCAAATCCGCAGTTAATGGCTTCGGGATTGCAAATCCCGAAGAGCAGTCTAATAATTCAGGAAGGCTGCTGCTTATGGTTGGTGTTATCACCAACCATGCAGTAAAGCGTTTGGTGAAAACACCAACCGCAGGCAAAAGCAACGCCAAAAGACTTGCTTACCCCAAAGGGGTAAAATATTAATTGCCGTAGGTGAAACCTACGGCATAATAGCAAAAAGCAATACAGAACCCCGAAGGGGTTCAATATCAAAAAGCATATTCAGAACAGTTCTGAATTGCAAATCCTGAAGGACAGAGTTAATAGCTTCGAGATAGCAAATCCCGAAGAGCGGGGATTGCAAATCCGCAGGTAAGTCCTTCGGGATTGCAAATCCCGAAGAGCGGAATTGGTGTTATCACCAACCATGCAGTAAAACGTTAGGTGAAAACACCAACCGCAGGCAAAATTTGGGCATCCTTTGGTTCTAAATCTATTTTGTTTTGTGTTTACAATAATATGAATAAATAAGCGAACACAAAATGGGTAATATCATGGAGTTAATACACTTGAATGCATTCAGGAATTGAGGACTATTATCCAATGATGGATGTTATATATAAGCGGATTGCAAATCCGCAGTTAATGGCTTCGGGATTGCAAATCCCGAAGAGCAGCGCCAAAAGACTTGCTTACCCCAAAGGGGTAAAATATTTATAGCCGTAGGTGAAACCTACGGCAAAATGTAAAAACAAAGCAGAACCCCGAAGGGGTTCAACATCAAAATCATGTTGCGAACAGTTCTGATTTGCAAATCCTGAAAAGCTGTATAGGAAGCAAAGACATTTAGTTAAACGTCTTTACTTGATAGCGATTTTCTGACAACTTTTAGCCCCAGATTCATTTATTATTTCAACAATATAGATGCCTTGTGAAAGTCCCTCAACATTAATTTCAGCATGACTTCCTTCAGCTTTTTGTTGATGCAAGCATTTACCTTGTAGGTTGTAAACATTTACTTGTTCCAACATTTCCTTTTTATTTTGTGATTCTACAAAAAGCCTTCCATTGCTGGGGTTTGGAAATATTTTATAAGTGTCTATTGTTGCAATTTCTTCAACACTGCTAACCCCAACATTTAACCTTGCCAAACCTGAAACGCTAACGCCATTATATTTAGCAAAATCTCCACTGATTAGAATTTTATTATCATTTTGAATTGACATGGCAAAAATAGTGCTGTCAATACCTGTTCCTACATTAAATGAAGCATCAGTAGTTCCATCTGCGTTCAATCTTGCTATGCCATTTGCTGCTATTCCATTGTACTCTTTAAACTTACCTCCAATAATTATTTTACCATCAGATTGACGGACAATTGAACTTATGTAAAGGTACTTGGATGTGTCCGATTCTGCTTTGAAAGTATTATCAACTGAGCCGTCAGCATTAAGTCTCACTATGCTTGCTTTAACTGAATTATTGAATTTGCTAAACCAACCACCTAATATAATCTTTCCATTAGGCTCTATTATACCTGTGAACAAATTATCATAAGGATTTTTACTATTAAATGGACCAGTTCCAATATTAAAGGTTGTATCCAATGTACCGTTAGCATTTAATCTTGCAACTTGGTTAATATTCTTTGAACCAATTTGAGTAAAAGGACCTAGAATAATTATTTTACCATCGTTTTCTACCAAATTTGTATTTAAAGCTGTAATATCAGTATTTGAATCTAATTTACATGTATTATCTAAAGATCCGTCTGAATGAAGTCGGGCAAAAGCAGATCTTTTGATGTTATTGTAAATTCTGAATACGCCAGTAATCAAGACATCATCATTATTCAGTAGAGTTATTTTATAAATTTGATTAAGATTTGCATTTGATGTTATTCCTGAACCAGAATTAAATGTTGTATCATAAGAACCATCTTTATTCAATCTAATAATATCATTACATTTTCTCCCATTGTACGAGTTGAAACTTCCTGCTACAATAATTTTACCATTTGATTGTATAGCTATTGAATTTAAGCCAGGATATAAAGAGGTTCCAATGAAGCCACTTCCAGTTTGAAAAGTTGAATCAATGGTTCCATCACTATTTAATCTAACTAAATAATTTATGTATTTATTATTGAAAGAGGTGTAATTTCCTGCAATTAGCAACTTATTATCTGCTTGCACTGCTATTTGCTGAATATATGCTTTATTCTTTCCTATATAACGTCCTATGCCACTTCCGCAGTTAAAAGTATTATCAAGTGTTCCATCTTGTTGTGCATTAACATTGGTTATTAATGCAAACATTGTAATAATAATAGGTAATAGTTTTTTCATGTTTTTATTTTTTCAATTATAATTATTTATTTCAAAATCAAGCTTCGTCTTGGTTATTGTCCAAGGTTGGTGTCCTTTAGCTTTGCATTTCAATAATTCTTAAGTTATTGTAATTGTTG
>JBBALJ010000044.1:0-26265 GCA_040403075.1 Bacteroidia bacterium | reverse complement strand
CGAGAAATAGACAGGCTCCTACCCCATACCAGTTCTCGACTCCGCTCGAACTGACAATCCTACCACTACAAGTCAATCAAACCACTACTGAACAATAAAGAATTGCCTAAATGCCTTTAGCAATTTCCTGAAAATACATTAATATTGAAAAGATGAACATGGATGTAGAAAACGAGTGGTTTAAACTGGCTTCAGATGTGGTGAATTACACGTCCCAAAACCTTTTTTTGACAGGAAAAGCAGGTACAGGTAAAACTACTTTTTTAAAATATATAAAATCTCAAACCCAAAAGCATACAGCCGTTGTAGCGCCAACAGGGGTAGCAGCCATCAATGCGGGTGGTGTAACCATGCACTCTTTTTTTCATCTTCCCTTTATTCCCTATGTACCTGGCCAAACCAATATGTTCGGTGATATCAAAACTGCCGATAAACATGCCTTGATAAAAGGTGTTCGTTTTAACCGTGAAAAGATTGAATTACTAAATGAATTAGAACTACTCATTATAGATGAAGTGAGTATGCTAAGGGCTGATTTGCTTGATGCCATAGATGATTTGCTTAAGTATTTTAGACGCAACAGCAGAGATGCATTTGGGGGTGTGCAGGTTTTGTTTATAGGAGATTTGTTTCAGTTGCCTCCTGTAGTGGGTGATGAAGAATGGGCTTTGATGAAAAATGATTATAGTAGTCCTTTTTTCTTTAGTGCCAAGGTAATTGAAAACAACCCTCCCCTGTTTATTGAACTGAAGAAAATGTATAGGCAGAATGAAAAACAATTCATTCAATTGCTTAACAATATCCGTAACAACAATTTGGATGATTACGATTTTGAGATACTAAACGAAAGGTATAACCGAGATGCCATGGACCTTTCGGACAATGTGATTACATTAACCACTCATAACCGCACGGCAGACCAAATAAATGGGCAAGAATTGGCTAAGTTAGATGGAGAATTAATTAGCTTTCCGGGTGAAATAAAAGGGGAATTTTCAGACAAGGCACTGCCCACAGAAATGAACCTAGATTTGAAGATTGGCGCTCAAATCATGTTTATTAAAAACGATATTAGCGGAGAGAGAAAATACTTTAATGGAAAGTTAGCCACTGTTAAAAGTTTAAGTCCAAACGAGATTGTTGTTTCATTGGCCGAAAGCCACGATGAGCTTACTATATCAAAAGAGAAATGGAGTAATATCAGATACAATTTCAACAAAGACACCAATAAAGTTGAGGAAGAGGAATTGGGTAGTTTTACCCAATACCCCATCAGATTGGCCTGGGCCATCACCATTCATAAAAGCCAAGGCTTAACCTTTGATAAAGCCATCATTGATGCTGGGTATTCATTTGCCGCAGGTCAGGTATATGTAGCGCTTAGTCGCTGTCGCACCATTGATGGAGTATTGCTTTTGTCTAAAATTCATCCTGAAAGTATCCAAAGCGATGAACGCATCATCTCATTTGCCACACGTGAAAATAGTATTCACGAAATTGAAGAAGTATTAAACAAAGAGAAGCCTAAATTCACTGCACAAATTTTGCTTAAAACTTTTGATTGGAGAAAGTTAATAGTGGCCTTAGAAAATTTTAAGAGCACAACACTAGAGAAAAAACTTCCTGAAAAAGAACTATTTGAAAGTACGGCACAATACATGATAGACAAAGCACTTGCTCAGCAACAAGTGGCAGATAAGTTTTGCAAACAATTACAGCAAATTTTATCTCAAGAAGTAATAGACGAAGCCCTTTTGCACGAAAGGGTAAGCAAAGCCAAAGAGTATTTTGGACGGGCTTTGCATGATGAAATAATAGCATCCATAAACACACTACAATCTGTGCTAAAAGGTAAAACCAAGGTAAAAGCATACAGCATGGAAGTAAATGATTTGGAGTCTACCTTTTGGAAGAAACTAAGACAAGTGCAAAAAGCTAGTTTTGGCGAAATGACATTTGAAGTGCCTGAAATTGAAAAGACCTCGACACCCATCGAAATTCCAAAGCATAAAGAAGAGAAAGGTGAAAGCAAAACTGAAACTTTCAAACTATACAAAGAAGGAAAAAGCATTGAAGAGATTGCCAAGCAAAGAGGATTGGTAAATAGCACCATTGAAGGGCATTTGTCAGATTATATTGGTAAAGGTGAACTTTCTATACATGATTTTGTGAGCGAAGATCAAATCACAAAAATTAAAACTGCGGCAGAAAAAGTGGGCTTTGATAAATTTTCTCCCATCAAACAAATTTTGGGAGATTCATTCAGTTATGGTCAGATAAGAATGGTATTGACCTATTTAAAAAGTTTGTCTTTGACAAAAACATCGGATGAAGCCTCTTTATAAATCATTGCTTTCAGTTGTTTTGGGGATAGTTGTAACGCTTTGGCCAGAATTATACAACCACTATGTATTGGTCTTCACCGATTCAGAATTGTATATCAATTGTGGGAATGAATTTAGCTTTACAGAGGATCGTTCATTTGTTTATGGGTGGTTTGTGGGTATTACAAGTCTTCACATTTCCTTGTGGTTTACAATCATTGCACAAGCCATCATATTCAACTTTACCTGCTATGCCTTTGTAAAGCAAAATTTAAAGAAATATAACAATATGATGTATATGGCTTTGGTCTCTTTTCTAAGCCTTTTCACAGCATTGGCTTGGGATGTTTGTTATATCATGCCTGACGTATTTTCGGCCATTTCAATTTTACTATTAGCCATCATTATTCAACATAAAAGACCTTTTACAAAGACTTGGTTTGCATGGCTTGTATTTTATCTATTGAGCCTTCAAATGCACTTTTCATTTATGCTCTTTCATTGTTTGACTCTTGGCATACTTCTTATCACATCTGTCTCCATTAAAGGCATTTCAACTACCTCGACTTCAATTTTATTTATAGGCGTTTTAGCAAATATTGGTATATTCAGTTTAGAAAAAAAGGCATTAGGAGCAGATGGATTTAGTAACGTTTCTCATATTTTCTTAATGGGCAAATTAGTTGAAAATGGAGTCTTAAAGTCCTATTTAGATACCGAGTGTGCAAACAAAAACTACGAAATTTGCAAATACAAAGACAGCCTAGCACCAGAGAATTATAGCGGAAATTTTCTTTTCCATCCTAACAGTGCTTTCCAAAAAACAGGTGCTTGGAGTTCCCCTCACGATGAGTATAAAAGTATCATCCATGATATTCTTTTTACTCCCAAATATGCTTGGCAATATGCTAAATCAATTATCATTGAAGCAACAAAATCATTCTTGAAAAATGAAATCGGCAATTCGATTTATGCTTATCCTGAGGGTGGTTGGGGGCCTTTTCCAGCTATCTCTAAATACTACCCAAATGATGTGAAAGATTACAACGCATCTTTACAAAATAAAAGTGCTTTAGCATTTCCTTTTCATGGGATTTCAAAAGTGTATGTTTTATTATTGTTTGTTGCAACTTTAGGGCTTATTTACTTTATAAGAAAATATTTTACAATTATTATTCTATTAGGTGTGGCAATAATAAGCAATGCTATTATTACTGGTGGTTTGGTGGGTTTGGAGGACCGCTATTCAACAAGACAGAATTACTTAATCATACTTTTGTTTTTAGTAATCTTAAGTAATTCTGTATTGACTTTTTTCAAGAATAAAAAAAAGGATTTTACTTTTTAAGACGTGTTTTGATGTCTTCCAAGATTGGCTTTAATTGCTCTGCATTTTTATAGCCAACCACTATTTCAGTTATGTTCTTTTTAGGATAAGCAAAAATGGTTGTAGGATAACCATTAATTTGGAAATTACTTAATACACCCGCTAATTGCTGTCCACTGTAAGTTTTGCCATTATATAAATACTTAACACCTTCAATCTCTGGGTTAAATTTTACTGGTACATAATCTTTGTTTACAATTTTAGAAATTTCTTCTTTTGCATAAGCATCTCTATCCATCCGTTTGCACCATCCACACCAATCGGTATAGACATCAATGATCATGATTTTATTTTTCTTCTTGGCTATTTCATAACCCTCGTTAAATCCTAACCATTTTATTTCTTCTCCTTGCTTGAAAGATGATTGACTAATAAAAATGAGTGCTAGGAAGGCAAATATTATTTTTTTCATACTTCAAATGTATAATTGTGTTTCTTATTTTTATGTTAATATTTTAAACGGTCTCTGCCATAGCTACAATATTCTGCAAATTGGCGTAAGTACCTGCTTTCAATTTCTCTCTAATTTCAGAGAATGCTTTGATGGTTTCTCCCACATTTTCAAGTGTATGCACTGCAGTTGGAATCAATCGCAATAAAATCATTCCCTTAGGAATAACTGGGTACACCACAACTGAACAGAAAATCTTATAATTCTCTCTCAAATCATGAACCACAGCTGTTGCCTCTGGCACCGAACCATGCATAATTACGGGACTAACAGGCGAATTGGTTTTACCCAAATCAAAGCCCTTTTCTCTCAAACCTGTTTGAAGTGCATTTACAATTTTCCAAAGGTTTTCGCGCAATTCAGGATGTTTTCTAATCAAATCCAATCTCTTCAATGCACCAATAACTATAGGCATCGGAACCGACTTGGCATAAATTTGAGAACGAAGATTATATCTTAAGAACTTACAAACCTCTTTATCCGCTGCAATAAAACCACCTATTAAAGCCATACTTTTAGCAAAAGTCCCAAAATAAATATCAATTCCATCCTGACAGCCTTGCTCCTCGCCCGTTCCTGCTCCTGTTTTACCCATGGTGCCAAAACCATGCGCATCATCAACGAATAATCTGAACTTATACTTTGCTTTTAAGCCAACAATCTCTTTCAATTTACCTTGAGCACCTGTCATGCCAAAAACACCTTCAGTAATTACCAAAATGGCTCCACCTGTTTCTGCCACAAGCTTTTCAGCGCGCTGCAATTGCAGTTCTAGACTGTCCATATCGTTATGCTTATACATAAAACGCTTGCCCATGTGAAGGCGAACACCATCTACAATGCACGCATGACTTTCAGCATCATACACTATCACATCATGTCTATCAACCAAAGCATCAATAGCCGAAACCATACCTTGGTATCCATAATTTAACAAGACCGCATCTTCTTTACTTTCAAAGGCTGCTAATTCTCTATCTAATTGCTCATGGTAAACACTATTACCACTCATCATTCTTGCACCCATTGGATAACCTAATCCAAAATCTTTAGTAGCTTGGGTATCCACTGCTCTCACATCAGGGTGATTGGCAAGTCCTAAATAATTATTCAAACTCCAATTCAAAACATCAATTCCCCTGAACATCATGCGCGGTCCAATTTCACCCTCTAATTTAGGAAACATGTAATAACCATAAGCATCATCAGCATATTGACCAAGAGGTCCAGCTTTCTTTTTTAGTTTTTCTAATAAATCCATTAAATAATTACGTATTTGCGGCAAATGTAGTTTTTTGAAATTTATTTAATGTATGATTTGTGCACGAATATTTGGGCAATTGCAAGCTATTTTAGACAATTTATTGGCCAAAATTATCTGAAAAGCTATCATTATGAAACCATTATAATAGACAGTTTGAAATAAAAGGTTTAAATTGATTTGGGAATCACAAAAAATGGCTTACTTTTGCAACCCTTAAACAAAAATAAGTTTTCTAAAACAATGGCAACTAAAACAAAATCGACAAAACAGGAATCGGTTGTCCTAAAAGATTATGAGTCAGTGATTATTTTCACTCCCGTACTCTCCGATGAACAGCTAAAAGAAGCTGTGGCCAAGTACCGTAATTTAATTACGGAAGCTGGTGGAGAGCTGGTTCATGAAGAAAACTGGGGTTTGACCAAATTGGCTTACCCTATTCAAAAGAAAAGTACAGGCTTTTACCACATTTATGAGTTTAAATCTGCTACGTCTTTTGTGTCTTCACTTGAACTTGCTTTCAGACGCGATGAACGCATTATGCGTTTTTTGACCACTTCTTTAGACAAGGACGCATTAATTTACAACCAACGCAAACGCAATGGTGAGTTTAATCAAAACAAAAACAAGCAACAGGAGGCTGCTAAAAAGTAAAACATTATGGCAAAACCTATTGGAAAAGCAAACCCAATGATGGTATTTAATACCACACCGGATGCAACACAACGTAAAAAATATTGCCGTTTCAAAAAGAATGGCATTAAGTACATCGATTATAAAGACGCTAACTTTTTGATGAAGTTTGTCAACGACCAAGGAAAAATTCTTCCTCGCAGATTAACTGGAACTTCATTGAAATACCAACGTAAAGTTTCTGAAGCTATCAAACGTGCTCGTCACATAGCTGTATTACCATTTGGAGGCGATTTATTAAAATAATTAGAGGAGGAAAAACAGAATGAAAATTATTTTAAAAGAAAACCTTAAAAACCTTGGTATCCAAGGAGACGTGGTAACAGTTAAAGATGGTTATGCAAACAACTTCCTTTTCCCAAAAGGATTGGCAGTTATGGCTACAGCATCAAACATCAAAATCTTAGAAGAAAATAACCGCCAGGGAGCTAAAAGACGCGAAAAATTAAAAGAAGACGCCATATCAATGAGCGAAAACTTGAAAGATTTAACCATCACTATTGCTACTAAAGCAGGTGCTAATGGCAAAATCTTCGGTTCAATCACTCCATTGCAAGTTTCTCAAGCATTAAAAACCAAAGGTTTTGAAATCGACCGTAGAAAAATTGAAATTGATGATGTTAAAACTCTTGGTACCTACCAAGCAACAGTTAATTTACATCGTGAAGTTACTGTAAACATCGGTGTTGAAGTAGTAGTTGAATAATTATTACCTTAATTTGATTGATATAAAAATCCCGCCTAGTGCGGGATTTTTTGTTTTAAGCTAATCCGATTAATATTCAACATGGATTACCAATGATTGAATCTTCTTCAAGACACCATTAAAAGTAACAATATCTTTCAATAAACAAAAAAAGGGAGGCTACAATAATATGTAGCCACCCCTTTAAATTAAGTATGGGTCTATTTTATGGACAACCAACCATAATTTTGGCTTGGGTATCACTTCTATCATCAGTTCCCAAATAGTCTTTCTTCCTTACAATGGCATCAATTTGGGTAATAATTTCTTTCGAAGTTATGCCAAAGAATTGATTAGGAATTAGAGACAAACGAAATTTACCATTTGCATCTTTTCTCATCATTAATTTTGAATTATCTTGAACGGTAAACAAAGTGTTCGGAGCATAGGTACGCACAATACCAGTGGCTGTATCTTTAATAGTTGCATTAATCCAAATATATACATCACCTGCATTCAGATTTTGCATACTAGTTTTCTTTTCAACCGGGTTGTCATATATTAATGATGTTAATTGATCTGAATATACAGTGGATGGAATTGTATAAATTACCCCTCTATCTGTTTTTGGAGGGTCAATTGTTACTGTAAAATCTTCTGTTTTTATATCAGCAGCTCCATACCCTCCACCATCTTTTGGTTTTACTAAAAAGGAGATCCCATCACTATAAACTTTTGCAGCATCACAATTATAAAATTGAACAGGAATCATTTCATAATACCAAACATTGGCTCCTTTGGTTGAATCCCTTTTCATCATCAATTTATCATTCGAATTTTTCCAAGCTTTGTCACCTGTTCCATTAGCTAGTGTATCGGCCCTTTCCTTTTCAGTAGGTTTCCAAGTCCAAATATAATAGGGTCCAACTGGATCTGCCTTCATTACATCAGCTGTAGTTGCAGTGGCTTTCGACAAATCACAATAAATTTTGATTTTCTTATTCACATCAGGATTTTTGGGCTCAACCCAAGTAGCTTGAGCAAATACAAACTGCGCTATTAACAATAATGGTAATAATAATATATACTTTCTCATATTTCTATTTAGTTAAGTTAATTGAAAACGACATGGTGTTAACTGTTTTTGAAGGATCATCTGGGTCAGGGCAGGTAAGTGTCTGCTTAAAACTAATTACACTAGGCAATGCAGCAGAAATTAGGTTTGATGATATAGGTAGAACCACAATATCTCCTTTAGAAGTTGTTAAGTTAATATTTTTAGGAAATTCGGGATTATCAAAACGCCATTTACCGGAAATATCACCGAAATAGTTAATTAACAAACCTGCTGTATCAACTGAAAAAGTGGTATCGACACCATTAATTAAAAAGTTAATATTGGGTTTACTTGAATTGTCGAAGAAATCAGTAATGGTTAAGGATTCTTTAATCAATGATTTCTCATCTGTTTGCACCACTGAATTTAAATTCCATTTCCCTTGAATATTTTTATAATTGAGCGAAGATGGATAAATATCTGAACCAATATCTTGCTTGTAAAAATCCTTTTTACAAGCTGTGATGCTTAGGCTTAATAAAATTATATATGTTATCTTTTTCATAAAAATTAATTGCAAACTGTGGTTGGGTTATAAATAAAATTAGCTGAAGTTCCTTCTGAACCAGGAAACTGTAATATCATTCCAGGGCAATTCCATTTAGCGCCTCTAATCTCTTGAGGGTTATTTTGAGAAGCTACAGCGATACGTTTAAATTGTTGCACTCGGTCACCCTCACAAAACATTTCTATTCTTCTTTGCAATCTAGTTTCTGATAATAAGGTAATTGCATCTGCACTAGAGTTCAACGCACGAGTTGTAGATGCACCATAAGCACGTTTGATGATTCTATTTAAATCATCAACACCTTGACTTATATTACTATTCAACATTCCTAAACATTCAGCTCTTGTTAGCAACAATTCAGTAAGGGTAATGTAGGGACAAGCAAACACCGTTGATAAATCAAATTTAGTAGTAAGAATGGTTTGTACCCCATCCTTTACAACTGGCTTTAAAAGGTTATTTCTTCTATCAGTTGTATCTGAATGAATTAGGTTATATAAATCATTTGAAATTCCCATTTGCGCAGTGCCTTTTGTTGAATAATTTGATCTAAAGGCGTCCCCTCTTTGCATTTCAAAAGCACTATCTGCCACAAAACCAAATACAATTTCTGATTTAGTTTTCATTCTATCATATCTATTTAAACTATCACTCAAAGTATATTTATTAGAATTAATAACTTCATTAAGTAAAGGCAATGCTTCGTTGTATTTACCAATATGGAAGTATACTTTGGCTAACAATGCTTTTGCAGCCATTTTATCAGCATACACATCATTTGATTCGGGTAAATTGTCAATTGCATATAACAAATCACTAATAATTAAGTTAAAAGATACTGAAACACTTGATCTAGCTATAGCTTCGTTTTTGGCTCTTTCTCTTAAAATGATACCTAAATGTGAATTGTCATTAGTAAATCCCCATGGTTGCGCCCATAATTTCACCGTTTCGAAATGGCATAGTGCACGCAAGAAACGTCCTTCTCCTTTCATTCTTTTTATATCGTTTGCTGACAATCCAGCTATTTGATTATAATAAAGATCCATTACATTTATTCTGTAAATAGAAAAGTAAGGTTGAGAGTACACGTCCCCAATAACTCCGTTAAATTGATTGCTATTTCTATTATAAATACCCAAGTAATTTCCATTGTTTTGCAGTGGAACTATATCATCCCCCAATAAATCATTTGCTATCTGAAAACGTCCATTCATCATATTGGCCGTTGCATCATAACATGAATTCAATAGAGCCTGCATATCCTCTGGTTTCTTCAATGCTTCTTCAGGTATAAAAAGATTTAAATCCTTAGCATTTAAGTCAATTTGCTTATCGCATGAACTATGCAGAAAAGCACAAAATAGTATAATTATATATATCGTTTTTTTCATTTCTGTTTGAATTAAAAATTAATTGATATTTGAAATGTATATGTTTTTTCTTGAGGTGCATTCAGGTAATAAGTACCTTGAGATTGCATATTTCTTGATGCATTAATACTGCCTTCACCATCTCTTGCAATTTCTGGATCTAAACCAGGATATTTAGTAAATGTAAGAAGGTTGGTTCCAATAATGGCCAATCTTGCAGATGCAATATGCATTTTCTTTGCAACAGAGTTTGGAATTCTATAACCAATAGTAACATTCCTTAATCTGGCAAAAGTTGCATCATATAACCACATGGTAGTGTTGTATTGCCAATAATCTGGCAATCCATAAGTTTTAGGATCAAGTGTTAAACGAGGGAATGTAGCATTGTCTCCAGGTTTTTGCCATCTATCTGCAATATCTGTTCTATAGTTCCAAAATGAAGTTACGCCCATCTGTCTTTTAGCAGAGGCGTCATAAATTTTACCTCCAAGTTGGAAGTAAACCATAAAACTAAAATCGAAATTTTTATATTCAAATCTATTTGTCACCGAACCAACTGCATCGGGTAAAATGGCACCAACTGGTACCCTATTATTCACATCCCACGTTTTAGTTTCTTTACCATCTTTATCAAGATAAATTGGCCTACCATCAGCAGGATCTACACGACTAAATCTTACAATGTAATACGTTCCAACTGGAGACCCAACAACAGCCCTTGTATCATTTGTTCCACCACTTACCGCATCTTGTGTATACGAACCTGTGCTTGTTAACTCATTCACATTTCGAGCAATATTAAAGTTGGTCGACCATTTGAACTTTCCAACAGTATTTTTAGTATTCAAATTGAACTCCACCCCGTGATTTCTTATTCCTCCTACATTATCATAATATGATCCAAATCCATTGGTTGAGCTAATTGTTAAATTCATAATAACATCTTCTGTCTTCTTATCATAATACTCAATCGTACCATTAATTCTATCGTTAAATAGGCCGAAATCTACAGCATAATTAGATGTCCAAGAGGTTTCCCATCTTAGGTCTTTATTTTCAAGTTTTGTTGGGAATAGAATATTATTACCATGGTAATTTGTAGTGTTATTTCCAGCAGAAAATGTACCAAATCTAGCATAATCCTCAAATGCAGAATTACCAGATTTTCCATAGCTATATCTAAGCTTAAAAAAGTTAAGTATCTTATTACCTTTCAAAAATTTCTCTTCAGTAAGTATATATCCAACTGATGCTGCTGGCAAAAAAGCATATCTATTGTTTGCTCCAAACTTTGAAGAACCATCAACACGACCGCTAAGTTGTAAAAAAACTTTATCTTTAAAGTTATAATTAACCCTTCCAAAATAACCTAGAAATGCGGTAATACGGTCAATAACACCTCCATTATTTCGTGGATTGTTATTAATATTTGCATTTGTAACTGTTTGGTTATCCCATAAAGGACTTGATGATAAGATTTGTTGATTAAAGAAATTAGCATGGGTACGTTGGTATTCATGACCTGCCATAAAATCCAATTTATTTAATTTATTAACTTCATAAGAATAGTTTGCTTGTAATAAATAATTGTAATTATTTGTATAGGTGTTATTACCGTAAGCATATCCCGGTATGGTATCAATTCCTGGAATACCTGGATCAGTCTTTTTTAATAGATTTTGAGGAGCAAAATATTGATCAGATAAATCAGTATAGTCATAATTACCACTTGCTTTAAGTGTTAAATCTTTGATAGGCTTCCAGTCGAAAGTTATTCCATTTATGGCTTTCTTTTCTATTGTTCTCCATTGATATAAATCTTGAATCATCACGGGGTTATTGTTGTTTTGTCCGCCACTTGAGTTTTGGAATAAGAAATAACTCCCATCTGCATTTTTAACCGGATAAATTGGCAAGGCTGATGACATCACTTGACCGAAGCCTCCAGACCAACCACTATAAACTCTGTTATTTGTACCTTGAGAATATGATGAACTTAATTTAGCTGATAATTTTTTAGTGATTTGAAAATCCATATTCAACCTGCCTGAAAGTCTATCAAAGCTATTACCAACCAAAAAACTCTCATTGGTTGAATATCCAAATACACCACTCGCTCTAACATATTTACTGCCCTTTTGAATGGTTATATTGTGCTGTTGTTTTATCCCCGTTCTTGTAGTATAATCTAACCAATTGGTATTATTTCCACTTTTTACAGCTTGATCCCATGTCATAGCTACACCACCTGCTTTCAAATCTGGGTTTCCAGTATGACCATCATTAATCCAAGCCTCCTTATACAATTGAAGAAATTGTTGAGAATTGGTCATATTGGGAAGGGCTGTAGGTGATGATGTTCCAATTTGACCATCATAATTAATTACCAATCCATTACCTTTTGCTCTTTTGGTAGTAATTAAAATTACACCATTACTTCCCCTAGATCCATAAATTGAGGTAGCTGCTGCATCTTTCAAAACATCAATAGATTCTATATCATTTGGATTTAATGATGACAATGGATTTTGGTTGAAACCACCTCCATTACCTAAACTTGAATAATCTTGATTTACAGCAATACCATCCACAACATATAAAGGATCACCTGCTGCACTAATGGAAGCTACTCCTCTAATTCTTACAATAGCTGCAGAACCAGCAAGTCCACTACCTGTTGTTACAGTCACACCAGCTAATTTACCTTGTAATGCACTTTCAAAACTTGGAACTGGCATATCGTTTAATTCCTTACCTGTTATTTTGCCTACTGAACCAGTTACTTCGCGCTTTCTTTGCACACCATATCCAACCACTACTGCCTCATCTAGCATTTTAGTGTCCGTTTTTACACTTACCAAAACATTCGCACCATTTGCTGTCACTGAAACTTCACGAAATGTGGTTACATAACCGACACCTGAAATTTTCAATTTGTAATCTCCAGGCTTTACATTTTTAATTTCAAATGCTCCCAAAGCGTCTGTAATAGCACCTTGTTTTGTACCATCAATCAATACGGTTGCACCAATAACAGGTTCTTTTTTGTTGTCTTCCACACGCCCTTTGATACTTTGAGCAAATACCTGACCTAAGGTAAAAAAGGCAAGTAGCGTTAATAGTAATTGTTTCCTCATATATTTCAATTGTTTATCTAAGTCATTTATAGGTACGCCACTAACCTACTCTGTGATTAACAGAATGTGATAGTTTCATAAATCAGTTCCTATTATTATTTGATTAAAATCTTTTTTGTATAAGACCCATCTTCGTAAAACACTTTAATGAAATACATTCCACCTTTGCTTTTTACAGAATTGGATATGTCCAAATCGATTATTTCACCCCTACTAATGTATAGATTTTCATTTTCAAATACAGCAATCTCTTCACCCAATACATCATAAACAGCTAATTTAAAGGGAGAATTATTTTTTCCCAATAGTTGTACACTAAATTTTCCGTTATCAGAAGGATTTGGATAAACAACAAATGCCTCTTTATCTAAATCTGCAATGCCCGAAGTACCTAATTGACTTATTTGTAATTGTTTAAATACTGACCCAGCCTGAATACTAATATTTGCAGTTCTTGAAACTGAAGTAGTATTGGCCGCTACACTAATATTTAATTTTGCGTTTCCTGTGCCAGTCATCGGTGAGATGCTTAACCAACTATTTGTATTGCTTACTACCCATGACCTGTTACTTGTGATATTTATTGATGTATCAACTGCAGTTGGTTTAAGAGATAAGCTTACATTATCAATATTTAAGTTATCTATGATTACATTTTTATTAAGGTTTTTACTAGTGTAAACTTTATACTCTCCTGAGTTCAAGGCAATATTATAATTAGCAGAAGTTACATTTATTGAATCTCCTGTCATGTAATCATACCACCAACCATTATTTTGGAATTGGGGTTTTAAACCCAAAGCATTCATATCAAAGTTAGCTGCAATGATTACATTCATGGTATCACCTGTTACCTTTAAAAATTTGCCTGTTCCAGCTGCATCATAGCTATAATTATCGCTTTCCATTGTCGAATATCTTTTCAATGCTGTTAATTTTGATATGGCATTATACAAATTTTTTCTAGCTGGTATACTTTGATAATTCCACGTTGGTGCCTTTTTATCTGTTTTACATCTATCTGTTCCATAAGGAGTTGGAACTGTCCCATCACCGCAACTAAATATTGATTTATCAAATCCTAATTCTTCAAATTGCCATAACATTTTGGGGCCTTTCAATGGAATTAACATAGCCATAGCTGCCTCTGTCCTCTTCAACGCAGTATTTAGGTCTTTGGCTGTGCCATTGCCAAAAGTTATATTTTTATACATTAATCTTTCTTCGTCATGACTTTCAGCATAAGTTACCAAATTAGGGAAAGTGAATTGACGATTCTTGTAATTTCCACTACTTATATCTGAATTGGTGGAATAGCCCATTGTTATTTGATTATATTGTTCAGTCATTTTACCCCAAAGTAGGAAACCAGCGTTGGCTAATACTTTCTCCTCACTATTGTCTCCTAAATGCTCCAATATCATATAACAATCAGGGCAAGTTTTCACAAATTCAGTTCTTATTCTATTCCAAATATCAACTCTGCTTTGGTCGTAAACACTCCATGCTGCAACATCACTACCTGTATTTTTCTGAGTAAAACCTTTAGATAGGTCAAATCTATATCCGTCAATTTTGTATTCAGTTACCCAATATTTAAGAACCCTATCTACAAAGTCTTTTGTAGCTTGACTTTCGTGGTTGTAATCATTACCAGGACTAAAAGGATGTGTGGGAACAGGATTAAACCATGGATTATTAGAAGCAGGTCTGTTATTGGCTGCATCCCAATACATTTTAACTTGAGGATTTAAACCCCAAGACTGATTAAGAACAATATCCATAACCACCATAATTCCTTTGCTATGGCACACATCAATAAATCTTTTATAATCATCCTTGGTACCATAATATTTATCCAAAGCAAAATAGAAATTAGGATTATACCCCCAACTTTCGTTTCCATCAAATTCGTTAACAGGCATTAATTCAATACAATTTACCCCTAAATTTTTAAGGTAATCAATAGTATCAGTTAGAGTTTTAAAATCGTGAGTAGCTAAAAAGTCTCTTAACAATAACTCGTAAATAACCAATCTGTCTGAACGTAATTTATTATAGTTATTAGAAAACTGCCAATTATAAGGTGTTTGTCCAGTTTGAAAAATAGATACTGGATCAGTAGTTTTTCCTTCTGGAAAGGGCTTTAAATTTGGATATGTAATTATGTTATTTTGGTTTATCCATTTATCATTAAAAGGATCAAGTATCTTATCACTATATATATCAGCCACCTTCAATTTTTCATTATCAATTACATATTGAAAAGCATACTCAACTCCTTTTTGCAAGCCATTCAAGGTTATCCAATATCTACTTCCATCAGGAGTGCGGTTCATCATAAAGGCTGGATCTAATTCCCAATTATTAAAATCTCCATATACGAATACAAAATTTTTATTTGGAGCATATAACATTAGAGTAACAGTATTATCATTAATATAATTGATACCGTCTACCACCCCTGATGGAGGATTTGCAACTGATCCGCTTGGTCTATTTACTATGTATGTTGTATCATAGGCATTAAAAGAACCAGAGGTTCCTTTTAATACCAACTGTACTTTACCTGCACCAATATTACTCATCAGTCCACTATAAGAAATTGTAGAGTCGTTAGAAACCGTTTTCAATTGATTTCCGTTTGCATATAAGGTCAAATTACACTTGGTAGATGAAAAAGCACTAATTGAAACATTATCTGAACCTAAAAAATAGGTTGCCTTAGCAGGTGTAAGAATTTTAACTTGAAAAGTACCTTGGTTTACGTCAACAAAAATATCAGTTCCACCAACGGCTTTACCTTCCTTTGCTCCTGTGGCATTTCTAAATACCATAGCTAGTTTAAGAATTTTTTCTCCAGCGGGTACAGCATAAAAACTTCGTATATTACCAATATTTAATGTATATTGATTAGTTGTTCCAATTCTTGTC
The DNA here is from genome assembly GCA_040403075.1 of Bacteroidia bacterium. Taxonomy (GTDB): domain Bacteria; phylum Bacteroidota; class Bacteroidia; order UKL13-3; family UKL13-3; genus RGVD01. Next base: position 10,392 of record JBBALJ010000044.1, on the reverse strand, counting down.
AATAGAGCTTTTGGCAAATTTGTTGTCCAAGCAGCAATAACATATTTCCAATCACTACTTGAAGTACTTTTATCTGTAATAACACCTGTATGAGCATAAATAGAAGATTCCCCCAACAAACCAGCTGTGCCTTGAGAGGCATCATAAGTTAAAACTACATTATTATCATCAGCGGTGGCAAAAGTGGGTGCCATGGTCACAATTTGTCCAAAAGATTGGGTGAAAAATAAACTAAAAATAGGGGCTAATAGGCATTTGATAATGTAACTTTTTAACTTTTGCATAAAATTATTATGTTGATTTTGATTGTAAAAATAAACATTCCAACAAATATTTATACTAATGGTAATATAAATGTTGTGTAAAATTTATAAATTGCTCACATTAAATATAACAAAAAACAAATATGAAAAAATTATTACTAATGTCAGCAGCACTACTTTGTATGAGTGGATTGTTTGCTAAAAAAGTGGCGTTCATCGTAGATATGAATGGTCAAACTGTAAGTCCAAAAGGAGTTCACGTGGCGGGCAATTTCCAGGGCTGGAATCCTGCTACCACCGCACTTATCAATGCCCCTATTTTACCACCAAATTTCTATGGAATGGTACTAGACATTCCTGCAAATCAAGTAATTGAATTCAAAATCGTTAACGGTGACTCATGGGGAGGTGCTGAAAATGTGCCAGCTCTTGTTACAAAACCACATCCATTAAATGGCCAAACGGGTGATGCAAATCGTTGGATGTTTATTGATTCAATGGCAAATGACACTACTATGATCATGTTAAAATTTGGAGCTTCAGCGCCTATGGGTAAATATGCTGTTCGTTTTGCTGTAGACTTGCAAAAATCAGCTCCTGATACAATTAATGGAGTTCATTTAGCTGGTTCACTTCAAGGCTGGAATCCAGCAACAACAAAAATGACTAATTTATACAAAAGCAATAAAGTGTATGAGGTAATTTTAACAGTTGATTCAGCAACTTACCAATATAAATTTATTAACGGTAATGCTTGGAGCTCTGCTGAATCTGTTCCTTCTCCATGTGGCGTAGGTAATGACAAGAATAGAGAAATAAAAATAACTGGTGATGTAGCTGTAAATAAAGTTTGCTTCTCTTCGTGTATAGCTTGTCCTTCTGCTCCAACCCCAACCTATTCTTTAACTTTCCAAGTAGATATGAGTAGTTCAGATTGTGATGGTGGTTTTGATTCTGTTACCGTTACTGGTGCAGGTCCTAAATTAACTGGTTTTGGTGCTGGTCTTAAAATGAGTAAAGTTGGGTCAACAGGTGTTTATTCATTCTCAATTTCTGGCTTAGATTCAGGTGCAGTTACATTTAAATACCGTTTCCACAAAAATGGTAATACCAATTGGGAAGGAGGAGCAGACAGAACTTATGCTTTAGCAAAAAATGATACAACACCGATAACTTGTTTTAACTCTAGAGTTGTTGGTAACTGTCCTAGCAAACCTGCTCCTTCAAAAATCACTTTCATTGTTGATTTTACAAAAACAACTGTTCCTCCTGCAAGCAAAATTTACATTATGGGTGATTTCACAAAACCACAATGGCAAGCAGGAGCTAAAGAAATGACTCAAATTACTGGTAAACCTGGTGTTTATTCAGTTACTATTGATTCGATATGCCCTGGTAAATTAGCTTACAGATTTAGCAACGGTGACCAAAATACCGATGCTAATTTAGAGCCATTAAAGGATACTACTGCAAAACCTTGTGTTGAGCCAAGCGGTAATGGTGGATTTAACAGAACCTATACTAGAACAGTTGCAACTGCTACAACAATCAGCAAATTATGGAACAGTTGTGATGAAGGATATAAGCCTGCCTCAGGTGTTTCTGAATTATCTAATATTTCTAATTTAGTTAAATTATATCCAAACCCTACTAGCACATTCACTGTTGTTGAATTTAATGATGCTGCTAAATTACACAATGTAGTAATGATGGATGTAACTGGGCGTGTTGTTAGAACTATCGAAAATTATGATTTATCAACTCTTCGTATTGATAGAGAAGATTTGAAACAAGGTGTTTATATGATTAACATTACAAACAACTTAAATCAATCGGCTAACGTAAAATTAGTTATCGAATAATTAAGTAGTTCAATAAAATTAAAAAGCCCTGATTGCATTCAATCAGGGCTTTTTTTTCGTCTAAACATCAGCATGTATCTTACAAGTTTGCTGATTATAGACTACATTTGCAGCACTTTTATGATAGCATTAAATAATATTTCTTTTGAGTTTGGAGGTCGATACTTGTATAAAAATGCCAATTGGCACATTAAACCAGGTGAGCGCATTGGATTAATTGGTAGAAACGGAACAGGCAAATCAACTTTGCTTCGTGTAATAAATGGTGAATATGGTTTAAGCGGTGGAAGTATTTCTCGCCCAAAGGATTTGAGCATTGGATTTTTAAATCAAGATTTACTTAGTTTCGAAATTGAAGAAAGTATCTTAAATGTGGCAATGACAGCCTTTCAGCGACAACTCGACCTTGAAAAAGAGATAGAAGAGATTTTGGTTAAGCTTGAAACAGACCATTCTGATGAAATAATAAATCTATTGGCCGATAAACAGCATGAGTTTGAAAACCTTGATGGTTATAACATAAAACATAAGTGCGAAAAAATATTAGAAGGTCTTGGTTTTAAAACAGAACAATTAGACCAACCATTTAAACTTTTCTCTGGAGGATGGCGAATGAGGGTAATGTTAGCAAAACTGCTTTTACAAAGACCCAATTTATTAATGCTTGATGAACCTACGAATCACTTAGATTTACCTACCATTGAATGGTTGGAAAACTATTTGCAAGGCTACGAGGGAACAGTAGTTGTTGTAAGTCATGATAGGGAGTTTCTTGACAAAATGATTAATAAAACGGTTGAAGTAGCTAATCAACGGTTATATGAATATGCCGGAAATTATAGCTTCTTCCTTGAGTCAAAATTAGAAAGAGATGAACTTCAACAAAGGCAATTTGATAACCAACAACAATTTATAAAAGACCAAGAAAAACTCATCAATAGATTTAAAGCCAAGGCAAGTAAAGCGGCAATGGCTCAAAGCAGAATGAAAATGCTAGATAAAATTGATAAGATTGAGGCTCCTGAGGAAGATAATGCAGATATTAACATTCAGTTTCGATTGGCCTTTCAATCAGGTCGTGTAGTTGCTGAAATTGATAATGTATCCAAATCATTTCCTATGGTTGACATTGTTGAAAATGCAACCGCAAGGATTGAAAAAGGTGATAAAATTGCTTTAATCGGAGCAAATGGAAAAGGGAAATCTACATTACTTAGAATGATTGCAGGTACTGAACCTTTTGAAGGAAAAATATCTAGAGGTCATAATGTAACTGAGGCATTTTATGCGCAGCATCAATTGGAGTCATTAAATGTAAATGTTGAGATTTTAGAGGAGCTTTCTCATCATGCAAGCGATAGACCTGAAACAGAATTAAGAACTATTTTAGGTTGCTTTTTATTTACAGGTGATGATGTATTTAAGAAAATAAAAGTATTAAGCGGGGGTGAAAAGGCACGTGTGGCTTTAGCTAAGACTTTATTGACCGAATCTAATTTCTTATTGCTAGATGAGCCAACTAATCACTTGGACATGCGAAGCATAAATATATTAATTAAGGCATTGCAGCAATACGAAGGAACTTTTATCACTGTTAGTCATGATAGATTTTTTGTAAGCAGCATTGCTAACAAAATTTGGTGGATTGAAGATGAAGAATTGAAGGAATACTTGGGCTCTTATCATGAGTGGGAAGAATGGAACAACAAGAGATTAGAAGAAAAGTTGAAACACGAAAAATTAAATCCCATTGTTATTCAAAAGGTAAAAGAAAAGAAAACTGAATTTAAACAAGAAGATAAAAACAAGCCTAGTAAAAATCACATACAAAGTATTCGTAAAAATTTTGAAATAGTTGAAGCTGAAGTTGAGAAATTGAAAAAGGAAATTTCTACTATAGAATTAAGTTTTGCCGATTCTTCTATTTCTAGCAATGCAAGTAAAGTTTCGGAATTACAAAAGGTATTGGCTATGCTAAAAGGCGAACTTACTATTAAAGAAGCAGACTATGAAAAAGCATTTGAAGAATTAATTGCAGTTGAGGGTTAGATTTTTTTTATTAAGAGAACTTTATTAGCTCTCTTTATAATCTCCCATAGCAGAAAATTTTTCTATTCTACTTGAAATAAGATCATCCACTTTCATTTTACCTAAAGTTTCTAATTCTTTCTTTATGGTTTCTTTAAACTCTTGATAAATCATTGAAGGATTTACATGAGCACCTCCTAATGGTTCTGGGATAATACCATCTATCAATTTATTGCTTAACATATCCGTAGCTGTAAGTTTAAGGGCTTCTGCTGCCTTCTCTTTATGCTCCCAACTTCTCCATAAGATAGATGAACAACTTTCGGGAGATATTACCGAATACCATGTATTTTCAAGCATCATTACTCTATCACCAACACCTATTCCCAAAGCACCTCCGCTAGCACCCTCTCCTATTACTACACATATTACAGGCACCTTCAAAACACTCATCTCCATCAAGTTTTTAGCAATGGCTTCACCTTGACCTCGCTCTTCGGCTTCAAGTCCAGGAGAAGCACCAGGGGTATCAATAAGGGTAATAATTGGCTTATTGAACTTTTCAGCCAATTTCATCAATCTTAATGCCTTCCTATAACCCTCCGGATTGGGCATACCAAAGTTCCTAAATTGTCTTTGTTTTGTATTTCTACCTTTTTGGTGTCCAATTACCATCACAGCCTGTCCATTAATAGTAGCAAAACCACCCACAATGGCTTTATCATCTTTCACATTTCTATCACCATGTAATTCAATAAAATTCTCGAAACAGTTTTCTATATAATCCAAAGTATATGGTCTATCAGCATGACGGCTAATTTGTACCCTTTGCCAACCATTTAGCTTCGAATAAACCTCTTTTTTTGTTTCTTCTATTTTTACCAATAGTTCAGAAATCGATTTCGATACATCAACTTTACCTTTTTCCTGGGTTTTGTTTAGATCGTGTAATTGCTCTTCAAGTTCCTCTATTGGTTTTTCAAAATCAAAATAAGCCATATAAGTATCGTTAAGTATTAGTATTAAAAATTATTTTTAGTATTTAATTCGGTGGCAATGTTAAGCAAACAAATAATATTTGAAAAATATTTCATTAACACTTGCGAAGATAAATAAACAATGTATATTTGCACTCCCCAAAACAACTGGTGTGGTAGTTCAGCTGGTTAGAATACCTGCCTGTCACGCAGGGGGTCGCGGGTTCGAGTCCCGTCCGCACCGCCAATTATCTTTGGGTAAATTTAAAAACCTTCATTCTCAACAGAATGGAGGTTTTTTGTTTTTAGGCTATTTTGAAATGTTCTATTATTTTTAGATAAATCTAAAGAAAACATGATTTGATATAAAGTTTATTCCGAGTCTACTTTCTTCAACTTAACAAAAAAACTTGCTCCTGAGTCAGCATTATTTTCAAACCAAATCTCTCCTCCGCAGCTTTCAACCATGTTTTTCACAATTGGCAGGCCTAAACCCATTCCACTAATTTTGGTGCTAAAATAGGGAGTAAAAATATTATTGGCTTTTTCATCCGATACTCCCGTCCCATTGTCTTTAACTCGAATGGTAACGAAATCATTGATTGACGAATCTACTAAAATTTCCACTATAGGGGTATCACCTTCGTTCACTGCTTGTATGCCATTTTTCACCAAATTAGTAATTACGCGATTTAAATAGCCTTCATCAAATGAAACATATATGTCTTCTGGACAATCCAAATGTATTTCGGCCTCATCGGTGCCAGTATACAAATCTATAATGCTCTTCAATGAATTATAAAGCATAACATTTTCAATAACTGGATCAGGCATCTTAGCATAGCTGCTAAATTCACTGGCTAAATCATTCAATGTATCAATTTGAGTGATAAGCGTTTTGGTAACTCTTTTAAAGGTATCTTCAAGTTTAGGAGATTTATCATTCCAAGTTCTTTCTAAGTGTTGTACACTTAATTTCATAGGAGTGAGTGGATTCTTAATCTCATGTGCAATCTGTTTGGCAATGTCTCTCCATGCACCTTCCCTTTCGCTTTGCGCAAGTATATTGGCGCTTTCGGCCAATTTATCAATCATTAAATTATACTGTTCAACTAAATCTCCAATCTCGTCCTTTCGCTTCCACTTAATAGGTTCATTTCGACCTAAAACGGTTTTCTTCAATTGGTTCTGAATAAGAATAAGTGGATATGAAATGCTAGTGGATATAAGATATGCAATGAATCCAATCACAATAAATAAAGCAGTATACAAATTAATAAACCCTACTATGATGCTAGAAATTTCATTTAGTAAATCAGATTGTTTATTGAAATAAGGAAGTTGGATGTATCCTACTACCTCTTTCTCATTTTTAAATATGGGGACATAAGCTCCAATATAACCGAAATTAGCAATCATTTCATTTTGGCTAAACTGTGACTCACGAAGAAAATTGAGATGAAAAAATGCATTGGCATTCATTAAATGAGATATAACACCATCCTCATAAATCCTATTGGTGGTTGAAGTCACCATCTCTCCATTCAAATTAAAAATGGTTATATCTGTTTCATAAAAATCAGCTATTTGATTAATAAATGCTTCGGCATCGCTTCTATTGATAGAATTTAAATCTGATAAGTTTTCACTTTCAATGGTATTAACCACATTGTGAATTTTCTTCATCAATTTTTCACTTTGCTTGTCATTGTATTGATTGCGTATAAAATTAATTGTAAAATAAGCTGTTACACCTAAGGTTATGAAAACAATCAAAACAATTGATACTTGAATTCGCGTTCGAATCAAAACTACATCTGGATCTTTAACAAGCAAAAGACGGTTCACTAAATTTCGAATCCTTATAAAAACAATCGTATGGTAAAAAGTGAATTTCTTTAATTCTCTCCAATTGAAAACGGCATAAATAGCCAACATGATAATAAGTAACAATGTAAAGAATGTAAACTCAAGACTAAACAAACCTAAAGGGGCATAGAATTTATCTGCAGATTTACTTACTACCACAAGCATTTGGTCTTTATCCGCATAAAGAAGATGGTTATATTTATCAAGTGTGGTAAATAAATATTGACTATCTGGAACTGGCCAAGTGCTTGTTACTCGATAAGGGAAATTACCACTTTGACTAACAAGGTTTTTATCATGATAAATGGCATAAGAATAATCAATCTTGCGCTTTTTTGTTTGTCTAAAACCTTCAATTAACAAATCATCAAATCGGTTATCTTCTTGAATCAATTTAGGTTGAAGTTGAATGAAAATATATCCCAATTTTTGCTTACCCATTTTAACAGGAAATTTGGCCAAATAACCTTTTAAATCTGCACCATTTTTAAGGTATTTAAAATAATTGTCAATGGTGGGAATGGTTTGGTTTTTATAGGCAAAATCGAGCTGCTTGAATGAAAACGGGTTTCGAACTTTGTAATGATTTCCTATGGTATCAAAATCAAAAACTGAAATCTCATAACGACTCAAATGACCTGTAAAATAGATAAGTCGTAATCGTTTTTCAAATTGAGATTTTAAACTTATCGGATTAATAAAATAATACTTAATGTATTTATCATCAATCAATTTATGTTCAATTGATTTAAGATAATAATCGGTGGTGATATCATTTTGAGAAAGTAATTTATTCGCAAACAATTTTCTATTCTCTTGTTCTTTTAAATAATTCCATCTATAAATTGAAACTGATGAAAAGAAAGAAACACAGATAATAAGTAGAAAATAATATTGAAATCGATTCACTTTTTTACCAAAAAAATTAAAACCGAAAAAGACTGCAACAAGTATGGTGGTTTCTATTATATGGTAACTACCTCTTTCAAAAATATATCTGATAATTAAAGGTTGGATAAATGCCAAACAAAAACTAAAAATTATTAATTTCAATGGATTTGATAATTTGCTATTAACAAAAAATCTGTATAAGTTTTTGGTAGCAAAAAACGAAATGAGAAGCACCAAAACCGAAATAAGAAGAGCAACTATTGTGAAACTATCAATGCTATAAATATTGTTAAAATCAAAAGAAATTTGAGAATCAAAAACTAAACTTCTTATCGAATCAAAGGCTGAATCTGAAGCCAAAATACTTACCATAGAAAGCGCAACCGCATAAAGAATACTGCCCATTTTACTTCCTTGGGATTTGCTTCTTACACTTTCAAGAATTAAAAAATACCACAAAACAAGCAGCACAGTAATCAAAAAATCTCCCAATGAACCTAATAAATTAGATGAAGCATAGGCTTGTGGCTTAAACAAATCCAAATGGTATAAGAAAACAGGCAAATGCATTGCTATATTAACATATCTTATTAATGCAGCAATTCCAATAAATACAATACTTGTTAAAACAACATTCTTTCTAATATAAAACCTGAAAAGCAAATTACAGCTAACAAATGAAACGATTGCGAAAATTTTAATTAATGCCCAAATAAATGGTTCATCATTTTCTTGGCTATAAAAAATTTGCAAGGAGAATAGATAATTACCGCCCCTACTTTTCAAGTCAAAAAAATCTTTAATAGGAGAAGGACTAATAACCGCATCTTTTAAAAATGACAGGTCATTGCTCCATTCATTTTCTAAATATTGGTTTTGGTATGAGTAATTGGTTCGTAGGCTATACATCAGCACAAACTTGTAGGTACCGTATGGTTGGAAGTATACCAAATAGGATCCATTGCTGCTATTGATTAAACTAATGCCTGGTTTTACTTGACTTAATAATCTCTTTACATTTATGATATTACTTGTCCATAGCTGAAGGGTATCATTTTTAAATACATCAATAATGATTTGATTTTTATTGTTGATATCAATCAAATCAATCCATTTTTTTCTTAGGTTACTGGTATCGCGAAGTTGGTTTTGAAAAACCTCTACAAACTGAAGTTCCTTATCATGGATGATAGACTCAGCGGTCTTATACTTATCTTCAATTTGAACATCTGTATTTTCAATATATTTTTGCTCTATAAGCAGTGATACACAAAGTCCAGAAAGGCCAATGAGCAGAAAAAAAAAGTATTTTGAAATTATTTTATTCAAAACTGTTTAAATGTAATCTCCAGTCTCTAGGTAGTTTTTTACATAATCTGCAACTGCATTTTCAATACTTGTAAATGCGCTGTCATATCCAATATCATGAAGTTTTTTCATATTTGCCTCTGTAAAATATTGGTAAGTATCCCTAATATCTTCAGGAATATCAACGTATTCAATTTTAGGTTCTAAGTCCAATGCTTTGAAAATAGCTTTTGTCAAATCATTCCATGTGCGTGCATGTCCTGTTCCTAAATTGTATAATCCAGAATGCTTTCTGTTATGCAATAAGTAAATACATACATCACAAAGATCTTTTACATAAATAAAATCTCGTTTTTGCTCGCCATCTTTATAATCATCCCTATGTGAGCGAAACAACTTTACTTTGCCTGTTTGCTTTATCTGGTGGTATGAATGAAAAACTACTGATGCCATGCGAGCCTTATGATATTCATTCGGACCATATACATTAAAGAACTTCAATCCCGCCCAAAAATAGGGTTGTTTGACTTGTTCCAAAGCCCATTTATCAAAATTATGTTTGCTGTTTCCATAAGGGTTCATGGGTGCCAATTTTTCCAATTCTTTCACATCATCATCATAGCCATTTGCTCCATCCCCGTAAGTAGCAGCACTTGAAGCATACACCAAAGGAATTCCTTCATTAGCACATATTTCGAAAAGTTGTTTACTAAAATCTAGGTTTAATAATTTGAAAATAGCCTCGTCTTTTTCTGTAGTGTCCGTGCGTGCACCGATATGAAAGATAAATTCTGTTTGATTGGCATTTTTTTCCAACCAATGCATAAAATCTTTGCGTTCAACTTTAAGTGAATATTTCTTACCCTCGATATTTTTATCTCTTCCATCAACAACTCCAAAATCATCCACTAAAACAATATCATTAAAACCGTCTTGGTTAAGCCTTGCTACCAAGCAGCTGCCAATAAAACCTTCGGCTCCTGTTACTATTATCATAAGGCGAAAGTAAAAAAAAGTATGAATACTTTATGATATTAGCACATAACTAATAAAGAATTCTTACTATAATCCAATTTTAAAGGTAAACGATTGTTAATTAGAACTATGAAAACACCTATTTTATGATCCAAAACAATTAAATTATCATTAGCATCCTAATATAGTTAGAACATTTTCAGTTGATTATGAGAAGGC
>JBBALJ010000043.1:11664-27092 GCA_040403075.1 Bacteroidia bacterium | reverse complement strand
GCAATCATGGCAGCATTATCGGTGCAGTATTCAAAGGCTGGTACAAAAGTTTGCCAACCTAGTTTTTTACCTTCTGTTTCTATGGCTTTGCGCAAACCACTATTGGCCGAAACACCACCCGCCAAAGCTATTTGTTTAATCCCCGTTTGCTTAGATGCTTTTACCAATTTTTTCATCAAATGATAGATAATGGCTTCTTGCATACTCGCACAGATGTCGGCAAGGTTTTCTTTAACAAAATCAGGGTTTGTTTTTATGCGCTCACGGATGAAATAAAGGAAAGAAGTTTTTAGTCCACTGAAACTAAAGTTAAGATCAGGTATATCAGGTTTGGCAAATTCAAATGCATGGGGGTTTCCACTTTGTGCATACTTGTCTATCAAAGGTCCACCAGGGTAGGGGAGCTCTAGTATTTTAGCAGCTTTATCAAACGCTTCACCAGCTGCATCATCAAGGGTTTTGCCAATAATTTCAAACTCAAAGTAGTTTCGCATCAACACTATTTGGGTATGTCCACCACTTACAGTTAGGCACAGAAAAGGGAAGACAGGCTTAGGTTCATCAATAAAATGTGCCAATACATGGGCTTGCATATGGTGCACACCAATAAGAGGTATGTTTAGGGATTGTGCCAATGATTTGGCAAAAGAACATCCCACCATCAATGAGCCTATTAGTCCGGGGCTTTGGGTAAATGCAATGGCAGATAAATCTGTAAGAGCCATAGCTGCTTGCTTTAGTGCCATATCCACCACTGGCAAAATATTGGCTTGGTGCGCACGACTGGCCAACTCAGGCACTACGCCTCCATATGCTTCATGCACTTTTTGTCCCGCTACCAGATTGGATAGTATTTTTCCATCACTGATAACAGAGGCTGAAGTGTCGTCACAACTCGATTCTATGGCTAAAATGTTGATAGGCATGGGAGGGCAATATTACTTAAATTAGTTGATAGTTGATAGTTGTCGGTTGATAGATATTGCCTGGTAGGTGGTTCAGTGCTTGTTTCTAGGTATAAGTACTTGATTTTATATTAAGATGAATTTGTCAGGTAGATGCCTCAAAAGGAAAAAGAAAAACAATTAGATAGATGTTCTTTAAAATACATATTCTGTAGCTTTCATTTTTCTTGATAAAAACGAAACAAAAATCAAGACTGACATAAAACCTTGGAAAATGTAATTTGCTTTTTTATTGCAGCGCATACTAAGTGCTCATGAGGTAGTAAAGAGTAGTATCATATTATAGAGGCATGAGCCAATTATGCTTACTATTGCCCACCATTCACAAAAAAATAAAAACATTTTATAGCAGATTTTATGAAGGTCAATTTCTTTGGCTATGATATACTTTAATAGCAAAGTGTTCCGAACGCGAAGCCATGATAATAGCTCAAATAGGAGGCGTGCGTTGGGCTGAAAAAAATGCGGGCCAAGCATCAGGCCAGTGGGCAGAAGCATATTTTTTTCTAGCTTTTTTGTAACTTTTTCAGCAATGGAAAAAGTTAGAGAAAGAAAATTTTGTATGATTGAATTAAATCAAAGTTTTAATCATTATGAACATCCCCAAAACCATTCCTCAGCCAACGGAGGGAATTACCTTCGCAAAAGGCCAGCAAAGGAAAAAGAAAAACAATTAAATAGAGGCTAGTTTTGAAACTGATTGCAACATTTTCAATATGTTATCAGATGGGCGTATTCAAGGGATTTATTTGCTATCTAATCGCGAGTTGAAAAACTATTATCCGTGAAATACAAATCGGTTATCGGTGAAATCAGAAACGATGAACTGTGAACAGTGAACTGAACAAAAGTGAACCATAAAACTAAATAATATAACAATCTGTCAAGTCGAGACCGAACCAATGATTAGCCTTTGTCTATTTCTCGTCTCCGCTCGAAATGACAAAGTTCTCGAACTAATCAACCTTGAACTGTGAACTGTCAACTGTGAACTGGATACCAGTGATCCGTGAACTGTTAAACTGTAAACCGTGAACCAATAACCTTCATTAAGCAATCCCAAAGCTTTTGCGCAGTTTTATCCCAAGTAAAATCAAGTTGTCGTTGAAGACCTTTTTGTATAAGAGAGGTTCTTACATCAGCATCTTTTTCTAGCGCAAGCATAGCACTTGTAATCTCCTTAGTTTCGTATGGGTTAACTTGAATAGATGCATTTAATCCCACTTCAAGCATAGAGGTGATATTGCTGCAAATTACAGGCACTCCTGATTTCATAGCCTCTACAATGGGAATACCAAAACCTTCGAATAAGGAAACATAACAAAGAGCAAAGGCTGCTCCCACACATTTAGCCAATTCTTCATCAGAAACATAGCCCGTAAACACCACATCAGCCTTGTGTTTCATAGCTTGCACAGTTTCGTTCACATCACTGGTTTGCCAAGCCATTCTTCCAACTAGCAGTAATTTCTTATTGCTTCCTGATTGGGTTTTAAATTCATCAAATGCCTCAACCAATCGCTTCACATTTTTGCGAGGATGAATAGACCCAACATACACAAAATAGTCTTGTCCATGGGTATATTGTTCTTTAATTTTTTCCTTTTCAGAGTCTTCTAAAACTCTGTATAAATGGTTGGCTCCATTATTCACCACATCTATTTTGTCTGCTTTGATTTTGTATTTTTCAACAATATCCTGTTTTGAATATTCAGAAACTGTTGCAATCCTATCTACTTTATGTGCAAACAAAGGGCTGTTTTTGCGCATATACCTCAATTGGTATGACTTGATGCTATCGTCAAAATGCTCGAAAGCTAGGTCGTGCATTACCGTTACTTGTTTCAAAGAAGTGTTCATACATGCATAACCATCCGTACACAGATATAAATCTGGTTTGTTTATCTTTAACCAAATAGCAGTTGACACCTCAAACCAAAGATACCATAGCAATGGGTGACGAGCTTGTGGATGCAATACCACAGCTTTTACATTTGGGCCATAGATATAAGATTCATCGTAAGGCCTATCAAAAAGAAAATAGAATTGAACTTCAGGGTGCTGCTGTGTAATCCTTTTTAGGGTTTCATTGGTAAAATGACCAAAACCTTCTAGCCTATTTTTAAGCAGAAATCGGGTGTTTACAGCTATTTTTATTGATGGTGCCAATATTGTTTGGCAATAATAATTATTTTCGCCTCAAAAAAAGGCAGATTTAATCAGATGCGTAGAGCTTTTATATCAAATGTGGGGGTTATGATGGCCTTAAACTTACTTATCAAGCCCTTTTGGGTACTTGGTATTGATAGAACAGTTCAAAACATTCTAGGCCCTGAAACCTATGGGATGTATTACAACCTTGTGGCTTTCACCCTTATTTTATCAGTTATACTTGAGTTTGGTATCAACAATTATACATCATCCCATATAGCCAAGCACCCAGACAAAGCGCCACAGTTTTTTGCCGCTACTTTTAGTCTTAAAATACTTTACTCTCTCGCATACCTTTTAATTACTGTATCTAGTGCATTGCTTTTGAACTATGATGACCCAAGGCTTTATTTCTTGGCAGTAATAGCTTTTACCCAAGTGATGTCATTCTTCAACATGTATTTTAGGAGCAATGTAAGTGGCTTGCATTTTTTCAAAACAGATTCGGTTCTTTCAATTATTGATAGGGTATTGATGATTGTATTTTGTTCAGCCATGATCTGGGGCAATGTGTTTCCTCTAACCCTTGAATCTTATATCTATGCGCAAACTCTATCTTATACCATTGCTGCCCTTTGTTCTTTTTTAATTGTAAAATCCAAAATCAAAAAAATCTCATTTGTGTTTGATAAAGAGATTCTTATTCAGATTTTCAAGTCAACCTATCCCTATGCATTATTAGCCTTCATCATGATGGCTTATACCCGAGTTGACAGCATTTTATTGAGGCAATTATTACCCGATGGGGATTATCAAAATGGCATTTACTCGCAAGGCTATAGGCTTCTGGATGCAGGTAACATGATGATTGCCTTGATTGCGGTAATTCTATTACCTTTATTCTCAAGGATGCTTCAACAGAAGGAAAATGTAAGCAACCTCGTAGATTTGTGTTTGGGCCTTATGATCGTGCCTTCATTAATTATTTGCAGTGTTTGCATTGTATTTAGGGTAGAAGTGATGAATTTGCTTTACCACCATACTACAGATTTGTCGGTAAATGTATTTGCAATTACCATGATAAGTTTCATTTCATTCAGTTTTATGTATGTTTTTGGAACTTTGTTAACGGCCAATGGGAGTCTACATTTATTAAACAAATTGGCTTTTATTGCTTTGGTTCTAAATGTATTATTTAACATCATTTTAATTCCAATATACAAATCATTAGGAGCTGCTTATGCAGCCTTAATCACGCAGGGTTTTATTGCATTTAGTAATACTTATTTTGCTTACAAATTAGACGAATTACAGTTTAATAAGAACTTGTTTGTCAGGATTCTGTTATATACCTCAGCCGTTTTTATTATTTGTTTGCTAATGAAGTACTATGTTTTGAGTTGGGTTTTGGCCATAGTTGTCTCATTATCATTATCTACCATATTGTTATTCACATTCAAAATATTCAACCTTAAATTATCGTTAGAATTGCTTAAAAATAAACTAAACGCATAAGGTTTCTCATTTTTTTATATTTTTGGCAAAAGTAATTTGTGATTATGAGTAAAAAGAAAAAGTCGTATTACTTCGAATTGGTCGATGTTGTGAAATTTATCAGCCGTTGGAAGCGTCCGCTTATTTATGTTTCGACTTTGGCAGTAATATTGTCAATCCTCTTTTCAAGCCCTTTTATTATAAAGCCTCGTTTTTTATCAAAAGCCGTATTTTACCCAACTAGTAACTACTCTATTTCAACTGCCATCCTATCTGATAGTAGGGTGAAAGGAAAAGATCCACTTGAGTTTGGAGAGCAGGTTTCGGCACAGCAATTTGTTCAAATATTAGAATCAGATTATTTGAAGTCTAAGGTAATAGCTCGTTACAATTTATTGGAACGATATAATGTTAGTGCTGACGACAAAGAGAAAAATTATAAAATAGGTCTATTGTATGATGAATATATTTCTGTGCGTAAAACGCCATACGCATCAATTGAAGTGAGTGTTTTAGATATAGATCCTGCTAAAGCCGCTGAATTGGCTAATGGAATTATCGAAACTGCTGATTCTGTTAAGACTGAAGTGCAACGCAATGTGGCCATGCAAGCACTTACCATAATCGAGCAACAGTATAAAAATAAAGTAAATCAAATTGTTGAGATTGAAGGTAGAATGAAAGAAATTGGTGCTAAAGGAGTGTATAGTTTTGAGGATCAGTCTCAAGCAGTTACTGCCTTGGCTTCTAGAGGTGGTGATGCTGGGTTTATCAAAAAACAACAAGATGCTTTATCCTTGTATGGAGCGGAAGCACATGGCTTGAAATCTCAATTGGAATATGAAACCGAGAGTTTAACAGAATTGAGCAAAAAGCTTGAAAGAGCTAAGGTTGACGTAAACTCAGTGATGAGTAACGTGTTTGTAATTAGTCATGCCGTGCCTGCAGATAAAAAAGCCTATCCAGTTAGATGGCTTATCGTTTTTGTATCAACCTTTGGCGCTTTTGTACTAGGTTGTATTGTTTTGTTAATTGTAGAAAAATACCAAAACCAAAAAGCCAATTACCTTGATTAATTATATTAAGTCATCGATTACGCTTCGTTGGTTTTATATCATTAGTGCGATATTTCTTATCGTTAATTCTATAGCTGTTGCATTAGGTTTCTTTTGGGTTGGTGTAATCCCTCTCATATTTGTAGTATTGCTTTTGGGCATCTTAAGAATAGATATTCTTATTTTATTTATCGTATTTCTTGTTCCACTTTCCATTACCGATTTAGATGTAGTAGGAGGGATGGGACTTACCTTGCCTGATGAACCTTTTATTATTTGCTTATGTGGCTTGGTAATATTCAAGTACATCATAGATGGTACTTATGATTATAGGGTTTTTAAACATCCCATAACCATTGCTATTTTGTTTAATTTGTCATGGGTGTTGCTTACTTCCTTCACAAGCACAGAGAAAATTATTTCTCTTAAATTTTTTACTTCTAGGTTTTGGTATGTGGTGGTATTTTACTTTTTAGCTGTTGTGCTTTTTAAGAAATTTAAAAACATTACAAGCTATTTATGGCTTTATATCATTCCTTTAGTTGGTGTTATTCTTTTCACCCTATACAAGCATAGTGAAGATAGTTTTTCACAAAGAGCATCCTTTGAAATCATGCAACCTTTTTATGAAGCTCATGGGGTGTATTCAGCCGCCATTGCTTTTTTTATACCCATTGTTTTACTGTTTATCGTTTTTGCATTTAACATAAAACTCAATTTCACGCTGTTTGTAATATCTATACCTGTTTTAATTACAATGATTTTAGGGTTAATATTTTCATTTACACGTGCTGCTTGGCTGAGTGTGGCTGTTTCATTGGCATTTAGTATCTTCTTTGTTTTTAGGGTAAGATTTTATACCCTTATTCTTTTATTAGTTGCAGTTGTTTCAATTGCCTTAGTTAATCAAGATGAGATTATTTACAGACTCTCATTAAATAAACAAAACTCAGCAGAAGGAATTGAACAACATTTGGAATCCATTTCAAATATTAATAATGATCAATCGAATTTAGAGCGAGTAAATAGATGGGTAGCAGCCATCAATATGTCTAAGGTTAAGCCTATTTTGGGATTTGGTCCTGGAACTTACCCATTTAAATATGCAGTTTACCAAGACCCAGATTTTGAAACTGAAATTACCACTCATTTTGGTGACCAAGGTCACGCACATAGCGAATATTTAAATCCATTGGCTGAAAGCGGTTGGCTTGGTATGCTAAGTTGGATGGCTATCCTGTTCTTTGTATTTAAAACTGGATTTCAGTTGGTTTATAACTCCATAGACATCAAGGTGAAAATATTTGCAGCAGCTATACTACTCGGCTTAGTTACCTATTTAGTGCATGGGGTCGTAAATGGTTATAGCGATCAAGATAAGATTGCTGTTTTGCTTTGGGGTAGTTTTGCCATCATAACTGCATTAGACATGTATCATATCAAAGGAGAAGATCAGTGTTATAAACTTGAATTAGATTCAGAAGAATAATTTCTCTAAAATTTATTATTGCATTTATATTTTGAATGGGTATTATTGTGTAGAAATTTATTTTTATGAAAAAGTTATTATTAAGCACTTTAGTTTTAAGTTCACTTTTTATTCTTTCATGTTCTAAGTCGGAGGATGCTTCCACTAGCAATGATGTGAATGTTAATTATGTTATCGTATCAACCAATGCATCACGCTCTCAATGGGAATATACAGATAAAGATGGTGCTACCCAAAAAGGCAGTTCGAATGGTAATACCTCAAAAATCTATAATCAGAATTTTCATAAACCAGCAACTGCCTATATTAAACTTAAGGCTCTTCAAAATAATATCAATACCAATGTGTCAGTAGCAGCTTATATTATCAATACTGCCAATGGCGATACACTAGGCAAAAGTTTTCTTAGTCAAATGTCTGACTCTGTTGAGGTGTCTGTAACTAAGTTGTTAAACTAGTGTTCCTTTACCTTTTTTGAATGAAACATTAGCCTGATAGAATGAAGTATAAATTCAAAATAGTCACTTTTATTCTATCAATTTCTTTTTCATCTTTTTGTACTAATGCCCAAACACTAGGTTGTACTTACCCTTTGGCGTCTAACTACAACCCAAATGCTTCCAAAAACAATGGTTCTTGTGTTTACACAGACACCTCCGTTGCACCGTATGGCAGTGTAAATTTAGATGCGAAGGTGATTGAAACTTCAGGACTTATAAAATGGAACAATCATATTTGGACACATAACGATAATGACGATTTAAAACTTTATGCCCTTGACACCATTGATGGAAGCATAAGTCAATCTATTACCTTAACAAATGCCTACAACACAGATTGGGAAGAAATATCGCAAGATGCCAATTTTGTGTATGTGGGTGATTTTGGAAACAATTCCACAGGAGTGCGCCAAAATCTGAGGATTTTTAGAGTAGATAAAAATTCGTTGTTAAACAATACTCCCATTGTTGATACAATTAATTTTAGTTATAGTAATCAAACTGATTTTACTCCAAACAGAGCAAACAAAACCGATTTTGACTGTGAAGCTTTCATAGTCTCATCCGACAGTATTTACTTGTTTACCAAACAATGGTTTAGCAATCAGACCACTTTGTACGTATTGCCTAAAACACCTGGAACCTATTCAGCACGTTTGAAGGATAATTTAAATGTGCAAGGTTTGATAACAGGGGCTACCTACATTGAATCAAAAAGGATGATTGCTCTTTGTGGTTATAGCAGTCTATTACAACCTTTTTTGTATTTGTTGTATGATTTCAAGGGAGATGATTTTTTTGCGGCCAATAAAAGGAAAATAGCCTTGTCATTGCCTTTTAACCAGATAGAAGGTATTACCAGCACAGACGGTTTGAAATATTATCTTTCTAATGAATATTTTAGCAGAGGTTCTTTAGTTACTGTAAATCAGAAAATGCATATGTTAGATATGACTAGCTTTTTGAACCATTACATAAATAATAGAACTTCTGGATTTGCGAAAATTAAAAAAAAAGACTCGTTCATAGTTTATCCAAACCCAAGCAAAGAAAAAGTTCTCATTGATTTAGATTTTAAAGAAAAATGTTACCCATTTGTTATTCTGAATAGCATAGGGGAGGAGGTTATTGAAGGTAAAATCAAATGTGCAAATGAAGAAATTGATATAAGCAGTTTGTCAGATGGTCTTTATACCCTCCTGATAGATGGGGCATTCAGCTTCAGAATTGAAAAGCAATAGAAAATTGCAGCTTTGTTTTAGGGCATAAAAAAAGAGCTAAAAAGCTCTTCATTGAATGTACCCGAGGCGGGACTTGAACCCGCACATCTTTAAAGGATACAGGATTTTAAGTCCTGCGTGTCTACCAATTCCACCACCCGGGCAAAAATTAAAAAAAGTTATTTGTTAGAGTATTCCTTGTTATAAAACAAATAACAATAACAAATAACTTAATAGAGCGAAAGACGAGGTTCGAACTCGCGACCTCAACCTTGGCAAGGTTGCGCTCTACCAGCTGAGCTACTTTCGCAATCGGAGTGCAAATATAAGTTTAACATCTATAAGTGCAAGTCCTATGCTGTTTTTTTATCTATTTTATCTTTATGAAAGTGATTTTCAATAAGAATAAAATATGATGGCACTAAACATTAAACTTAAAGTGCATTAAATCGGCATCTTTTACAAGGTATTCTTTACCTTCCATTCTCAATGCACCTGCCTCGCGGCATGCACTTTCTGAGCCATGTTTTTTAAAATCTTCGTATGCTATAACATCGGCTTTAATAAAGCCACGCTCAAAATCAGTATGGATTACACCTGCAGCTTGAGGAGCTTTGAATCCATTCTCGATAGTCCATGCTCTTACTTCTTGCACACCAGCAGTGAAATAAGTTATCAAATTAAGCAGTTTATATGATGCTGTGATCAATTTAGCCACACCACTTTGGTTAAGCCCTAAATCGTTTAAAAAGGCCATTCTATCCTCATAGCTATCTAGTCCAGAAATTTCACTTTCAATGGCAGCACTAATGATTAATACTTCTGCATTTTCGCTTGCTACATAGTTTTTTACCATCTCAACATATTTGTTTCCATTAACTACTGATGCTTCGTCTACATTACAAACGTACATAACAGGTTTTGCAGTCAATAAAAATAAATCAGCTATATGTTCTTTCTCTTCATCTGTTACCTCCGCGCTTCTCACCGATTTTCCATCATCTAAAAGGGCTTTATATTTTAACAAGGCTTCTTCGGCTTTTTTTGCGTCTTTGTCGCCTGTTTTGGCAGCGCGCGCTACTTTCTGTAATTTTTTCTCAACAGAATCTAAATCTTTAAGTTGTAACTCGGTATCTATAATTTCCTTATCACGAATGGGATTAACCGAACCATCAACATGAATTACATTATCATCATCAAAACAACGAAGCACATGTATGATTGCATCTGTGTTTCTGATATTAGCCAAAAATTGATTTCCTAAACCTTCACCACGACTGGCACCTTTAACCAATCCCGCAATGTCTACAATTTCGATGGTGGTAGGCACCACTTTATTAGGCTTAACCAATCCTTCTAACACATTTAAACGCTCATCAGGCACGGTAATAACTCCTACATTAGGTTCAATGGTACAAAAAGGGAAATTGGCTGCTTGAGCTTTTGCGTTACTCAAGCAATTAAATAATGTTGATTTGCCTACATTTGGTAAGCCTACGATTCCACACTGCATGCTTTATGATTTTATAATTTGGGGTTCGAGTTTCTTAGTTTACTATCCTTTGATTATTTGCTTCATATCCATGATGATTTTTTCGGCAAGGTGATTGGCTGTAGCCTCACTTTTGCTTTCAGCATAGATACGAATAATGGCTTCAGTATTGCTTCTACGTAGGTGCACCCATTCATTATCAAATTCAATTTTGACACCATCAACTGTGTTGATAGGTTGTTTTTTATATTTTTCTTTGATACCTTCTAATAGCTCATCAATATTGATGTTCTCATCTAAATCAATTTTCTTTTTAGCAATGGTATAATCAGGATAACTTGAACGTAAAATTGAGCAAAGTTTATCGCTTTTAGCCAAATGAGTTAAGAATAATGCTATACCCACCATGGCATCTCTGCCATAATGCAATTCAGGGAAGATAATACCTCCGTTGCCTTCTCCGCCAATCACTGCATGGGTTTCTTTCATCATTTTTACAACATTCACTTCACCCACAGCACTCGCACTGTAGGAGCCTTTATGTATATCCGTCACATCACGTAAAGCCCTGGTAGATGATAGGTTTGAAACCGTATTTTTCTTGAAATTAAAGGTCTTAAGGGTTTCTTCACTAACATTTTTTAATACATAATCAGCTACTGCTACGAGTGTGTATTCCTCGCCAAACATGCTGCCATCTTCGTTTACCAATGCAAGTCTGTCCACATCTGGATCTACCACAATTCCTAAATCAGCTTTTTGACGAATTACTTCATTTGAAATGGCGGTTAGATTCTCGGGTAGTGGCTCAGGATTATGTGGAAATTTGCCATCAGGTGTGCAGAATATTTCTACAATATCATCAACACCTAATGCTCTTAAAAGCATAGGAATAGCGATGCCTCCAGTTGAATTTACAGCATCTACCACTATTTTAAATTTCTTGGCTTTAATAGACTCCACATCGACTAATTTGATTTTTAAAATCTCGTCAATGTGTTTTCTGATATAATCTTTATTCTCGCTGATGCTGCCAAGTTTGTCAACTTCAGCAAAGTTTATTTCTCCACTTTCAGCAACTGCAAGCACTTGCTTTCCTATTTCATCACTAATGAATTCACCTTTTTCGTTTAATAACTTAAGAGCATTCCATTGTTTAGGATTATGACTAGCAGTTAAAATTATACCACCTTGGGCTTTTTCCATTACCACAGCCATCTCAACAGTAGGTGTAGTTGATAGCCCTAAGTCTATAACGTTCATGCCTAAGCCAGATAAAGTTCCACATACCAAGCGATTAACCATATCTCCACTGATACGAGCATCTCGCCCAACCACTACCTTACAATCAGTTTTGTCGCCCTTAATCATGCTGCCATAAGCGGCAGTGAATTTTACCACATCAATAGGGGTTAATGCATCCCCAGCTTTGCCGCCTATTGTACCTCTAATGCCTGAAATTGATTTAATTAATGTCAAAATTGTAATTTTTTTTGAGCCGCAAAATTAATGCTTATTAAGCACAATGCTGCCATAAAACTTAAATTTTATCTACTAAATTGAAGTATTAATGTGGGAAAATTAACTACAAAACCCTGAGTTTGAAGTCTTGTTTGGCTTGTTCTTTTCTGAAAAATACCAATCCTATGAAAAATAAATCAACAGTTACGGTAACTTGAGGGTGTTTTTTTATTTCATGCCAAGCCTCCGTCATGCCTTTGCTCCAATAAATATCATCAAAAATAAATACTGAATTGTTATGGGCCAATGGAAGCATTTGTTGGAAATACTTTAGAGTTGCTTCTTTTTTGTGGTTTCCATCAATAAAAGCAAGATCAAGCTGAGGGTAATACTTTAATATTTCATCCAAAACAGCATCAAAATTACCTTCAACTAAATTGACATAGCCTTCTAATTGCAATTTTACTAGATTGGATTGTGCCTTTTGTATAACTGATTTATTGCCTTCCACACTGGTCAACAATATATCACTCAGCAAGGCTCTTTCTTTGTGAGCCAATGCCAAATACGCGGTTGAAATACCTAGTGAAGTACCTAACTCAATACTATAACTACAATGATTGTTTTTGGCAACATAGTGCAGTATTTCAGCAATACGTCTAGGTTTAGCATGATTGCTAGCAATTTCAGCAACACGCATTGCTTTAGTTCTTGTAAAATTTGAACCTGCACCCATCTCATTAAAATCAATAATTGAATTGTCCTTTTTTAGTTCTTTTCTTAGTTTTTCAATGGACTCAAACGACTCGTTTGCTTTTTGTTTTTTTATGCTTGTTTGATAAAGTTTAAAAACAAAAGGAGAGTGCAACACATCAATTAATGTGGCTTGAATGTAGTGTAGAATAAAATTTTTAAGGTAATGTATATTCATTCATAATAAAAAACGCAGAGCCTTGCAGCCCTGCGTTTTTGTTATTCTAGTAAGAAATTAAGCTTCGCTTTCGCTTTTTGATTTGATGCTTCTCAAGGTCTTTAGTTTTTCTTCAAGCTCTTTTACGTGTTTGTTGGCAATGGCAATTTTATCTTGAATTTGCTCTGCCATGGCATTTTTTGAATTACCATGTTTGAAGAAGCCAAGGTTGTTTTCCCAAGTGTCAATATCACCTTTCATACCTTTGATACGCTCAAGAAGTATTTTTTCTTCGCGTTGTAAGCGGTGGGCACCATTTGGAGCGGTAGCCAATTCATTAAATTGTTGACGCTCTTTTTCACTACGCATATCTTTGTTTAGCTGACGGTATTTTCCATACAATTTGTCTAGCAAATCATTGTATTTTTTGAAAATATCATTTTTGTTAGCATTAGGCACATAACCAATACCATTCCAATCGTCTTGAATGCTTTTTAGTTCAACAAAAACATTTGGCACATCTTCTTGAGCGGCTAATTCTTCTAATTTAGCAATTAAGCCTTGTTTCTTCTCAAGATTTTGTTTTTGCTCATCAATAACGGAAGCATATCTTTCAGCTTTTTTTGCAAAGAATGCATCACAAGCAGAACGGAAACGTTTCCAAATTACATCGTTCATTTTATCACCAACTTGACCCACTGATTTCCATTTTTCCTGAAGACCTTTTAACTCTTCAGTTTGTTTGGCCCAATCAATTGGATTGGCTGATATTTCTTCAGCTTTTTCACACATTTCGGTTTTCAGTTTTAGGTTCTGATTACGCTCGTGATTAAGTGTTTTGAAGTAATTGTTTTTGTTATTAAAGAAGTTGTTTCTCGCTGTTCTGAAATCATTCCAAATTTGCTCACGAACTGCCAAAGGCACATGACCAATTTTTTTCCACTCTTCCATCAATTGATTAGCATATTCTGTTTTTTCTAACCAATCTTTGATACGGTTTGTTGTGAATGATTCTAATTCTTTGGCTTTATCTAAAATGGCTTGTTTTGCAGTTAAATTTTCTTGTCTAACGCCTTCCATTTTTTCACTTTCAGCCTTGATAAATGTATATACCTTATCAACTTCAGCTTTAAATCTCGTCCAAATATCTTCGTTGGCTTCTTTAGGCACAGGGCCTATGTTTTTCCAATCTTCTTGGTATTTTTTTACTGAAATTAAGGCTTTCTTTAAACTTGTTTCAGTAGATAGCTCGCTTACTTTTTTACACAGGTCAATTTTTTGATCTAAATTCTTTTCTCTGTCTAATTGAATCAACTCAATGTTGATGCGGAATTTATCATAGAAAATTTCATTTTGTACCCTGTAACTTTCATATATACTCTCAACGTTTTCAGCAGGCACATGTTTAATGCGCTTCCACTCGTTTTGCAACTCTTTCAGTTTTTTCAAACTTTCCATAGTGCCTTCACTTTCATTGAGCTGTTTAATCTGGTCTAATATGGCATTTTTAGCAACTAAGTTTTTCACTTTCTCTGCTTCTTGAGCCTTTTTAATAGCCAGTTTTTTGTCTTTTAGTTCTTTAAATGTTTTGTTGAATTGTTCGCGAATTTTATCGCCCAGTCTCCATTCAAAACTGTCTTTTTCACCACCTTCTTCAATAAATTTGTGAAGGGCCTGTGCTTCTTCATCATTCAAGGCTGCATCAAGTTGCGGGCGAATCACTTTTAAAATTTGAATGGCTTCATTCACCTCTTTTTCTTGAGCAGCAGACATGGCAGTAGCCAATAGTTCTTCTTTGCCTAAGTGGTTAAAATCTGGCAATTCTTCTACCACAAGTTCATGCTCATCATCACCAATTTCAATGTGATCAATGGCATCAGATAAAATGCTACTTGTTTCAATTGTTGTAGCCTCTACAGTTTCGCTGTGAGTGGCTTCAGGAGTGTTGTTTTCTTCCATTGCTGTTGGCTCTGGGGCATTCGTAGTTACTTCTACTGGCTCAGCTGTTTCAGTTGCTAAAGTTGGGTTCTGCTCTACAGGCGAAATTTCGCTTGTAATTTCAGGTGTAGTAGTTACATCATCATTTAGTTCAGACATGTTAATTAAATAAAATTAGTTATACGTTTTTAAAAAAGAACGCCAAAGATAAAAAAATGCTTCTAATTTAGCAGCGTTAAATAATTGCTAAAAAAAAATGACTTTAAAATTGATTGAATGCCCTCGTGATGCCATGCAAGGACTGCATCATTTTATACCTACTAAAACCAAAATTGACTATATAAATACTTTACTTTCAGTAGGTTTTGATACTATTGATTTTGGGAGTTTTGTTTCTCCTAAAGCCATTCCTCAATTGCAGGACACAGCAGAGGTATTGGCAAATCTTGATTTGAATCATACTAAAAGTAAATTATTAGCCATTATTGCCAACCAAAGAGGGGCTGAATCAGCCTGTCAACATGAGCAAATTAAATACCTTGGATTTCCATTTTCAATCAGTGAAACCTTTCAACAAAGAAACACCAATAGTAGCATTGCCGATAGCTTAATAAATGTTGACGCCATACAAAACTTGTGTGTGAAAAATAGCAAAGAATTGGTTATATATATATCTATGGGTTTTGGTAATCCATATGGTGATGTTTGGAATGTTGAAATTGTTGAGCAATGGGTAAACAAAATGAACCAACT
>JBBALJ010000043.1:4992-11564 GCA_040403075.1 Bacteroidia bacterium | reverse complement strand
ATTAGGATATATTTTGCATTTTTTCTTTCAAATATCGCATTGATAGCTAAGATTGGCATTGAAAACATAACACCCGTTAAAATACCATGAAATGCGCCATGCTTAAAAGTTCTGAAGTTTTGTCCATACAAATCCATCATATGCTTTACCATTTGTCCATTTTCACTATTTGGATCATTTACGCCAGGTAAATCAGCCACCATTGAAAAGAAACCAAATTGATGAATAACAATGGCAGATAAAACAACTCCCATGAAGCAACTAAAAAGATAAGTAAGACCAAAAATTAGGGCCATATTTGGCTTTTTTTCTGTGTCGAGATTAACGCCTGCAGCTTTCATCCAAGCGTTTCCGAAAGTAGCTTTGTGGTACCAGACAAATCCCACTATTAGTGGAACGAGGCCGGCAATAAGAATAATGTAAGGGTGTAAATTTTCCATAATGATTATTTAATGTTTTTTGAGTGTAAATTCAAAAATACTAAAACTTTTCAAATACCAATGGAAGACTATTTTCTTACTTATTCATTATTGCCATTTCTCGTCCATTTTTAAAACAAGATTTTTAGTATCCCTTTCTGTTTGCATTTCCTCTAGTTGGCTTTATACCCAAAATTAGAATTAGCTTTTCAATGCCATCCCAAAAATGTATTGT
Source organism: Bacteroidia bacterium (assembly GCA_040403075.1). GTDB lineage: Bacteria > Bacteroidota > Bacteroidia > UKL13-3 > UKL13-3 > RGVD01. Next base: position 10,910 of record JBBALJ010000043.1, on the reverse strand, counting down.
GTTAAGGATTGGATTTAGGAAATTTGTCAATATGCAATAATTAACATTGTATGGTGATTGATGATGGTGACCATGCATTTTTCTCGATTATATGATGCCAATTTTTTGAAACAAACCAATCAAGATTCCATTTTCTTTGTCGCTTCTGTGACTTATAGCATGAAATTCATTTGCTAATGATGAATATATTAGTATAAAAATATGTTCCCATCTTAAATACACCAATAGCGCGAAGATGCAGCCTATTATAAGTGCAAACAAGAATGATATTTTTACCCTTGAAAAGAAGCTTCTTTTAAGAAATTTCCTAGGATATTGATGATGTTCAACATTGGGTATTACAATGATTTTACCCAAAAATTTCCAGTCTTGATTTCCATAGGCATCTTCCCACCAATGTAAAATTCCTGTTACAAAATCACTTACTAAAATTAATAATATAATTTTTAAGATTATCATAAAATTTTTGATTCATTATAATTTTAATTTTTTAACATTGATATATTCTTTTTTTGATGCTTAAAGTCTATAATAAATAGAATACCTGCTAATAAAAAAGGAAAGTTAATCATTGTAATAATTCCCAAACTAATGCTAATGGAATGATTCATTTGGAAGTTATGAGTAAAAATGAGTGGAGAAAAACCTAGACTTATTATTATGAAGATTATCCCTCCAATGAATTCATATTTCCATGCAATTAATAACACAATAAGTAATATATAGGATGGTATTAAATGAATAAGGAATTCGAGTAATTGTTGCCAAATACTATTACCTGATCTAAATGAATCAAAGGCAAACAAACTTACAAATAGTATACCCAAAATCACGATTATTCTAGGTAGCCAATGAATAATTTTTGAATTCATAACTTGTTTGTTATTGCTCGTTTTTTTTAAATGAATTGCCGAATCTCTTTTCGGCAATTCATTTGTTCTTATTATTTTTTACCATTATATCCAACAGAAATTCCTAATCTCCAACCATCAGAATTAGGTACACTTCCCCAAATGTTTACGGGAATATTTAGCTTACCGCTTTTTAAAGTTCTACCAAATGCAATAATTAAAGCTGAGTTTAATGAAGGTGTTCCTCTGTTGTCAAGTTTTGATACTGTTGAGTAATCTTTTACTCCCATGGTATTTAATTGATCACTGGTATAAAAATTACCATTTACAACCCCACCGTCAATTTTTTTGATAATACTAAATGTTGGACCAATTCCGATTTCCCAGCCGCCCTTATTATTTCTAAATCCATTTAAAAAAGTCAAACTTGGTATAAATAGTTGGTGGTCAACACCTGTTACCATTGGGATAAATTCAACCAAAGCTTGGAAATTTCCTTCGTTCAAGTATTGCTTTTCGAATTGGTAACCAAATTGAAATGCGCTTGGATATGTGTCATAGCCTCCACTTTCTTTACTTGCGCTTAATACATCAGCTTCTTTGCCAAACATAAAGGCATATCCAAACCTTGGTCCGCTCAGATTTACTTTGTTTTTAGTAGGGTTGTTGATAGCACTTTCATAGTCATTGCGTTTGGTTAATTTACTCCATAAATCATCGTTTACTGGTTTGCCAAACATTTTTTTGATGCTACAACCAATGATTTGTTGCAATTCAGACGGCACATCTATAAATTCTTCAATACTTGTTTTTACTACCGAACCATTTGATACATTAATCAATCTAAAAGTGGCGATAATCGTTTGTCCATATAACTCAACACTGCCAGATAACATGAAGTTTGATTTAATGGTGTTCCCAATTTCTAACAAACACATTTTACCATAACAGTTGGTGATGTTTAATTTGTTTTTATCAATTAAATACATCACGTCATAACGGTCGGTTACATCAAAGGTATCAAGTTTGTCAACTTCAATACGTGTTAAGTTTCCTAATTGAGACGGATCCATTGGCAGTCCTTTGCTATCAATGTTTAAAATGGTTAAAGTTGGTTTTACTTTTTGTGCAATTGCAAAGCTTATCAAACTAATGAATAAAGCTGCTAAACAAATTGATTTTTTCATGGCTTTTGTTGTTTTAAAAATGTACTTCAAAGGTGCATCCACTTCAAAAGCATTAATAACGGCTGAATTCTTATTTCAAATTTATTTATTGCATGTAATGCAATCTAGTTTTTGAAAAACTAGCAACAGATGTATTACTTGCATGTAATGCAACTTGATTTGCAAAATTGCAAATAATGCAATTTTCGCTTTGTGAGAATTGGAAAGATTCGTATGTAAAAATGGTTCTTTTGGGAAGAATGGTCATTTATCTCATGAAAATTTAGGGTAAAATGATTTGAAAAATCAGGAAATTTGGCAATTAGAAATGTTGATTTTGCCTCAAACGTTATTTTATTATTATTATGCAACTGATAATCAGATGTAATTTTGCATCAAATCACTTAAATTAGTTTGTTCTAATAGGCCTTCAAACATACATTTGTAGCAATCTTGGTGCAAACGGTTTACATATTTTTTTATTTATTATACAGCTATTTTATTTTTACTAGTGTATACATGCTAGTATGTGCAATTGCATCTTGTTTTCCTAGCAAAAGAATCAATTATACTTATACTAATTTTCATAGGAAGTTTGCGGTAATAGTTCCTGCATACAAAAACGATAAAGTAATCAAAGAAAGTTTAGCTGAAAACCTTAAAATTGGTTACCCTGAAGAGTTCTTTAAAATAATAGTGGTGGGCGATCATCTGCAGTCCGAAACGATTGAGGAGCTAAAGAATACAAAGGCTGAAGTGTTGGATATGCATTTTGAACACAGTGCAAAATTAAGATGTGTAAAAGCTGCATATGATATTGTGAAGGAAGGTGATTTCGATTACGTAATTGTCATTGATATTGACAACGTGATGGAGCATTATTTTTTGTATAAATTAAACCAAAAGTTAACGGGCAATGTGGTTATTGTTCAAACGCATCGCGTTGCAAAAAATGTAGATACTCCCGTATCCATTTTGGATGCCATCAGTGAAGAAATTAATAATTCGATATTTCGCAAAGGGATGCAGAACTTAGGACTTCATTCTGCTTTAATTGGTTCTGGTATTGTTTTTAGAAGAGATTATTTTCTAAATAAACTGATGGGCTTTAAGTCGGTAGGTGGTTTTGATAAGGAAATTGAGGTTGAAATCGGTAAAGAGAATTTGTTCGCATATTACTATGACGATATATTTTTATTTGATGAAAAGACCCGTCTTTTCTCAGAATTCCAGTCACAAAGAAGGAGATGGGTTTCTGCCCAATTATTCTACCTCAGAAAAAATTTGCTTAAATCTTTATGGGCATTGGTATCAAAAGGCAATGTGCATTATTTTAATAAAATTTTGCAGTTTATGTTACTTCCACGGGTTTTGATGTTGGGTTCAACATTCTTGCTTTTTGTGTTTCACTATTTTTTCTTGACTTACTTTTTTGTTCCAGCTGCGGCAAGCTTTTTTATTACAGTGGCAGCATTTGTTATAGCTGTTCCTTCCAAGTTTTACAAACCAAAATACCTTATAGCTCTTATACATGTGCCCTTCTTGTTTTTAACGGTATTGAAAAGTTTGACCAAACTAAAAGGGGCCAATCGTAATTTTATTCCTACTCCGCATCATACCAAGGAGGAAGAGGTAAAATAGTTGTATTTTTGACCTTTCTCATCACATTCTTACTTTAATTAAATGAAAAAAAATTTACTGCTTTTTTTGGCAATAATGCCTAGTGTTTTAGTTGCCCAGCCCTCAACAAAATGGTGGAATCAAACTGTCTTTTATGAAATGTTTGTTCGTAGCTTTTATGATAGCAATGGAAATGGAATTGGGGATTTTAATGGCATAATATCAAAATTAAATTATTTGAATGATGGGGATTCTACTACAAATACGGATCTTGGTGTAAATGCTATTTGGTTAATGCCCATTAATGCTTCGCCAAGCTATCATGGTTATGATGTAACAGATTACAAAGCTGTCAACCCTCAATATGGAACATCTACGGAATTTAAAAATATGGTGAATGAGGCTCATAAACGAGGAATCAAAATAGTAATTGATTTTGTTATCAATCATACGTCTAGCCAACATCCCTGGTTTGTGAAATCGGTTGCAAATGATCCTTTTTACAGAGATTTTTACAGATGGAATAATACTAAGCCTAACTACAAAGGTCCATGGGGACAAGATGTTTGGTATTCAAAATCCAATAGCAATTACTACGCTTTGTTTTGGGGCGAAATGCCTGATTTGAACTATACTTATCAACCTGTGAAAGATAGTATTTTCTCTGCTGCCAAGTTTTGGCTGGATAGCATGGATATTGATGGTTTTAGATTAGATGCGGCTATGTATTTATATGAGAACGGAGGGAACCTCATGAACCAACCAGAAACCTTTCAATTCTGGACCGATTTCAATACCTACATCAAGTCGATTAAACCTTCAGTTATGACGGTAGGAGAGGTTTGGACAAATACAAGCACAGTGAAACAATATAATAAAAAGCTAGACTATTGTTTTGAATTTGAATTAGCGGGTTCAATTCTGAGTGCAGTAAAAGGTGCAAATGCCGGGTATATAAGACAGTCGGCCCAATATGCGTATGATAATTTATTGAACAATGAGTTTGGCACTTTTCTAACGAACCATGATCAAAATAGGGTATATGATGAACTAAGCGGAAATGATGGAAAAATGAAAGCGGCTGCTAGCATTTACTTAACCCTGCCAGGTATTCCTTATATCTATTATGGTGAAGAAATTGGTTTGAGAGGTAGTAAGCCAGACGAGAATATCAGAACTCCAATGCAGTGGAATAGCAATACCTATGCAGGTTTTAGTACTTCAAAACCATGGCAAAGTGTGAATAGCAATTTTCCTAGTTATAATGTAGCTTCGATGTCTATTGATACCAATTCACTTCTGAATCACTATAAAAAACTAATCGCCATTAGAAATGCGAATGATGCAATGAAAACAGGTACCTACCAGAATATATTAACAGGAGATACTTCGGTATATGCATTCACACGTCAATCGGGAAATCAAAAAATATTGGTGATGGTTAATACATCTTCCAGAAGTATATCAAACATAGCGATAAGCACTTCTTTAACGGGCTTGTCAGATGGCAATTATTCCTTATTTGATTTGATGAATAATCGCAAAAAGGAATCTATGTTTTTGTCATCTTCCTTTGCAGAAGGTCTTTCCCTGAATCCTTTCCAGTGCAAAGTGATGTTAATTGAATCTGCATCTAAGGTAAAAGAGATTGAATCCTCAGTTCATTTCAATTTATACCCAAATCCCACAAATGATGAGCTTCATATCGAATTATTAAGCTCCGCTATTGAAAAGGATTTTTCTGTTTTTATTTTTGATGCTTTAGGAAAAGAGTTGAAAAGAACAGAGATGAGAAATAGTTCAGTAAACACCATTTCGGTTTCAGATTTGAAGCCAGGTTTTTATTATATTAGGCTTAATAATGGAATAGCCAAAAGCTTTGTGAAGAAATAAAATTGTATAAGTTTGGGTTATGTGATTTTTTTACAAAGTGATTTAATTCAAAGCATTTTCAATTGTATTTAAAAACACCCATAGAATATCTTAAAGGCGTAGGTCCCGCAAAGGCTGAAATCTTGCAAAAAGAATTGCAGATTTTTACTTTTAATGACCTCTTGTATCATTTCCCTTATCGACATGTTGATAGGAGTAAAATATACAAGATTAGTGATATTGATATGGTTAATTTGCCTTACATTCAATTAAAGGGCAAAATTTCCAATATGCATACTGTTGGAAAAGGCTCAGCCGAGAGGCTTGTTGCCGATTTTAGTGATGGAACTGGTGTGATAGAATTGGTTTGGTTTCAAGGTGCAAAGTGGATTAAGCAAAGTCTTAAATT
>JBBALJ010000043.1:0-4892 GCA_040403075.1 Bacteroidia bacterium | reverse complement strand
TTCAAACAAAACCGAACACAACTCTATAATGGTATTCAATTAACTCGTATTGGCGATTATTTCAATACTTTTTATAATACAAAGTTACCCTTTGAATTAACCAATGCGCAAAAGCGAGTAATCAAAGAAATTCGAGCAGATGTGAAAAGCGGTAAGCAGATGAATCGCTTGGTGCAAGGGGATGTGGGAAGCGGTAAGACGGTTGTAGCTTTGATGAGTATGCTCATTGCATTGGATAATTCTTATCAGGCTTGTATGATGGCACCCACTGAGATATTAGCCACACAGCATTTCCAAAGTTTAACACAGTTGTTGGATGGCATGGATATTAAGGTTCACTTGTTAACGGGATCAACAAAAGCTAAACAAAGAAGACAAATACATGAAGATCTATTAAATGGTTCTTGCCATATTTTGGTGGGTACTCATGCGCTAATTGAATCGAGTGTTCAGTTCAATAATTTGGGTTTAGCCGTAATTGATGAGCAACATCGTTTTGGTGTTGAACAAAGGTCAAAGTTATGGCATAAAAACACCTATCCTCCGCATGTATTGGTGATGACAGCTACGCCCATTCCGCGCACATTGGCCATGACACTTTATGGTGATTTGGATACCTCTATAATAGATGAAATGCCAGCTGGAAGAAAACCCATTCAAACCATTCATAAATACGATAGCAACCGATTGGCGGTATATGGTTTTATGAAGAGTGAAATTGCTAAAGGAAGGCAGGTATACATTGTATATCCATTGATTGAGGAAAGTGAGAAAATGACTTACAAAAACCTTACCGATGGCTTTGAGCAAATTTGTAGAGAGTTTCAGCAACCACAATACCATGTGAGCATGGTGCATGGCAAAATGAAAGCAGCCGACAAGGATACTGAAATGAAAATGTTCATTAAAGGTATTACCCATATTATGGTGGCAACCACGGTTATTGAGGTAGGTGTAAATGTGCCCAATGCCAGTGTAATGGTGATTGAAAGTGCTGAGAAATTTGGTCTTTCACAATTGCACCAGTTAAGAGGTAGGGTAGGGCGAGGGGCAGACCAATCCTATTGCCTATTGCTTACCGATTTTAAATTAAGCAATGATGCAAGGCAACGAATAAAAACAATGGTTGAAACCAATGATGGCTTTAAAATTTCGGAAGTGGATTTGCAGTTACGCGGGCCGGGCGATATAGAAGGTACTATTCAAAGCGGGATACTAAACATGCGAATTGCGGACATCAGTAAGGACAATGCTTTGTTGATGGAAGCCCGACAAAAAGTAATTGATATTTTAGAAAATGATCCTAAGCTAGAGCAGCCAGAAAATATTGTATTGAATAATTATTTTGAATTGTATAATAAAACCAGTCGTTGGGGTTCTATTTCTTAATTGATTAACAAGATTGAGTATTCAAATATTGACATCATAAGGGAAAGGCCTATTCATAAAAAGCAAACTCAACAATAAACTTAAATAGATTTTAGATAAGATTTGATTGAACATAATCTTTCACCATCATATCAAAATCGCTTTTGCACCAAGGGAAAAATTCTGTTTTTAATGGTTGGAAGAAAATAGGTAATTCCTGAAGTTTTTCTTTTAGCTCAGGGCTTAATAATTTAACAGCATCTTTCTCTGTGGTTATGATAATTTTCTTGCTTGATTTCAAATGCTCGTAGCCATAAATAATCCTCTTCAATTCTTCGTCTCCGTATGATTGATGGTCGTTAAAATGAATGGTTTCTACTTCCTTAAATCTTGACTTGATATGTTCGTCAAGGCTGGAAATATGAGCAATGCCTGCAAAGAGTAATACACCTAATTCATTAGACTTGTTGTATGAAATACCATTTTCAAAAACGGGAATCAATTCGCCATAAGTTTGAAAAGAGAAATATACTTTTTGATGAGGGTAAGGTTTAATACCCTCGGTTATTTCCTTAGCTTTTGTTTGGCTTAAATGCACAGGACATTTTGTAACCACTATGGCATCTGCACGTTTGTAAGCGTTTCGATATTCCCTTAAATTACCCATGGGAGCTATGAAATCATTCGTAAACATTCTGCTATAATCACTTAGCAGAATATTCAATCCAGGTTTTACTGCCCTATGCTGAAATGCATCATCCAATAAAACCACTTGTGTTTCTTGGGCATCAAAAAGTAAATTGGGTATTCCTAAAACCCTATTTTCACTCACAGCCACAGCAGCTTCATGCTTATGCTTCTTATATATTTGAAAAGGCTCATCGCCAATGCTAGCTGCTGTTGCAGTATGATCAGCAAAAATATATCCAGCGGTTTTTCTTCTGTATCCCCTGCTTAATACGGCTGTTTTTATTTCAGGAGATATCAGTCTAATCAAATACTCGATATGCGGGGTTTTACCAGTGCCACCAAAGGCCAAATTACCCACGCTAATGATAGGAATATCAAATCGCGTAGAAGGCAAAATACCTGCATCGTAAAATAAGTTACGCAAGAAAATAATAATGGCATACAAAAGTGAGAAGGGTAGGAGAAGTAGTCTGAATGCTTTCACGCTTGCTTTTCTTATGAATTATTTTTTAGCAACACTGCCATAAAGAGCCATACGTTGCTCTTTCACATTTTCGTTTTCAAGGTATTCGTCATAGCTCATTCGCTTGTCTATGGTACCTTTAGGGGTTATTTCTATAATACGATTGGCAATGGTTTGGGTAAACTCATGGTCATGACTAGTGAACATGGCATTGTGTTTCCAATCTACCAAGGCATCATTAAATGCAGTAATGGATTCCAAGTCCAAGTGATTAGTTGGTTCGTCTAGTATCAAGAAATTAGCGTTTGTCATCATCATTTTGCTAATCATGCAACGCACTTTTTCTCCACCACTTAATACATTTGATTTTTTGAACACCTCTTCGCCACTAAACAACATTTTGCCTAAAAATCCACGGATATAAGTTTCGTCCTTTTCAGCAGAGAATTGTCTTAACCAATCCACCAAGTTTTCTGGATCAGCAAAGTATGAACTATTGTCGTTTGGCAAATAGCTTTTGGTAATGGTTTGTCCCCATACAAATTCCCCACTATCAGCCGTATCATGGCCAATTAATATTTCAAACAAAGCGGATATAGCCAAAGGCTCTCTTGATAATATAGCCACTTTATCACCTTTATCTAGGGTAAAGCTGATGTTTGAAAACAAAGTAACACCTTCGCTATTTTTCTTGCTAAGGTTTTCAAGTCTTAGTATTTGGTCACCGCAATCTCTATCTGGTCTGAAAATAATACCAGGGTACTTACGGGTACTAGCTTTGATGTCGTCAACAACCAGTTTTTCCAATAGTTTTTTACGACTTGTAGCTTGTTTACTTTTTGAAGCATTGGCACTAAATCGTTCGATAAATTCTTGTAATTCTTTGCGTTTGTCTTCAACTTTTTTGTTTTGGTCTGAGCGTTGTCTCAAAGCCAATTGGCTACTTTGATACCAGAAGCTATAGTTACCAGTATACAATTGCATTTTATTGAAATCAATATCCGCTATATGCGTACAAACGGCATCTAAGAAATGTCGGTCATGGGAAACCACTATTACCAAGTTTTGAAAATCAGCAAGGAAGTTTTCTAACCAAGAAATGGTTTCAACGTCCAAGTCATTGGTAGGTTCATCCAATAGTAAAATATCAGGGTTTCCAAAAAGGGCTTGTGCCAAAAGTACACGAACTTTTTCCTTACCATTTAATTCGCTCATTAAACGGGTATGGTAGCTTTCATCAATACCCAAATCTGCCAACATAGTCGCAGCATCGCTTTCAGCATTCCAACCTTGCATTTCTGCAAATTGAGCTTCAAGTTCAGCCGCTCTCATACCGTCCGCATCATCAAAATCAGGTTTAAGATAAATTGCATCTTTTTCCTGCATGATTTCATTCAGTTTCTGATTGCCCATGATCACAGTTTGTAAAACCTGGAACTCATCAAATTCAAAGTGATTCTGTTTCAAAACACTCATCCTTTCACCAGGAGTAATTGAAAAAGAACCTGTTGTTGGGTCGATTTCACCCGATAGAATTTTTAGGAAAGTAGATTTACCTGCACCATTGGCACCAATCACACCATAGCAATTGCCTTGGGTGAATTTTACGTTTACTTCGTCAAACAGTACACGTTTGCCATAGCGAAGAGAAAGATTTGAAACTGAAATCATGTAAGAAAAAAAATTGAGGCGCGAAAGTACGCAAAAAGTAGCGAAATTGAGGTAACTAAAATTTTAACTATAACTTCACATTGCTGCTTTCGTTCATTTTTTTCAAGTTGTTGATGGCATACCTCATGCGACCAAGGGAGGTGTTTACGCTCACTCCAGTTGCATCTGCAATTTCTTTGAAGCTCATTTTGCCCCAATGTCTTAGAATAAGCACTTCCTTTTGTTCTTCAGGCAGTTTTCTAATCATTTGACGCAGGGTTTGCTCACTTTGCATTTGCATCAACTTATCCTCGTTAGATGGCTCATGAAAATGAATGAAGTCGAAAACGTCTCTGCCATCGCTATTGGTAATAACGGTGCCTTGGCGCTTCATCTTTCGGATGTAGTCGATGGTAAGGTTGCGCCCAACGCGAACCGCCCAACCCACAAATTTTCCTTCTTCGTTGTATTTTCCTGATTTAAGCGTATTGATAATTTTAATAAACGCTTCTTGGAAAATGTCCTCAGCAATTGCTTGGTCTTTTACCAATAAATAAATAGCTGTGTAAACACTTCTGTTGTGTCGGTTGAATAACTCGGTAAAACTTTGTTCGTGTCCTGCTTGATACAAATGCACCAACTCATGGTCACTAATTTTCTGAAGGTTCATGTTTATTAAAATTAAAGGTTAAACAGAAAGAAATTTAGTGTAGAGTTTTTG
>JBBALJ010000042.1:1760-27287 GCA_040403075.1 Bacteroidia bacterium | reverse complement strand
CAGGGGAGAGATGGGTGCTGGCAAAACCACTTTGATTAAAAGCATTTGCCAACAATTGCAAGTGAAAGATGAAATAAGCAGCCCTACTTTTTCATTGGTAAACGAATACCATACAGCTGATGGGAAAAAAGTATTTCACTTTGATTTTTATCGCATCAAAAGCATTGAAGAAGTTTATGATATGGGCTATGAAGACTATTTCTACTCGAATCAAATCTGCTTGATAGAGTGGCCTGAGAAGATTGAAGAAATTTTGGAAGATGAAGAGTTGTATGAAATCTCCATTCAAATTTTGGATGATGGTCATAGGACTTTGAATTTAGTTTAATTAACTAATACTTTTATCGTCATGGCGAGGAACGAAGCCATCTGATTTGTTGAGATATTGCTTCATCCCGATTATCGGGATTCGCAAGACGTTCATTAATAAAAGAAGTACCTTGTAATTTGACTGACATTCATTTTCTTTGATTTAGAAAAAAAATCAAATGAATCTAGCTCGAATTTCCATTCTTGTTGTGATATTTTCCTTTCAGCAATCAGCACATGCTTGGGGATTTTATTCGCATAAACTGATAAATAGAGTAGCTGTTTTTAGCTTACCTCCTGAGATGTTTGGGTTTTACAAAGCCAATATCGAATATCTAACCGAACATGCGGTTGATGCCGATAAACGCAGGTATTCTGATAGTTTAGAAGCACCAAGACATTACTTAGATTTAGATCACTATGAGGTTGTGTTGCCTGTAGATACTGTTCCTAGATTTTGGAAGGATGCAATTACTAAATTCACTGAAGATACACTAAGGGCTTATGGTATTGTACCTTGGCATATCAATGTGATGTACTATCGATTGGTGGAGGCGATGAAGAATAAGGATAAAGAAAGAATCTTGAAACTATCGGCTGATATAGGGCACTATTTTGCCGATGCCCATGTGCCTTTGCATGCCAGTGTTAACTATAACGGACAGCTTACCAACCAACATGGTATTCATGGCTTTTGGGAGAGTAGATTGCCTGAGTTATACAGTGATGATTATGATTTGTTTGTAGGTAAAGCTGACTATATCCAAAATGTACAAAGTGCTGCCTGGCAAGCTACTGAAGGTAGTTTTGCAGCACTTGATTCTGTCTTGGTTTTTGAAAGAAACCTAAACAGCAAATTTGATTCAGATAAAAAATATAGCTACGAGCAAAAAGGTGCCAATCAAGTAAGGGTTTATTCAAAAGAATATGCTGCACGATACAATAAAATGCTTGATGGTCAGGTAGAGCGAAGGATAAGAGCATCCATTGCTGCGGTTGCTGATATTTGGTATACAGCATGGATAGATGCTGGACAGCCTGATTTGAATGCATTATTAGACAAAGCCCCAGAAAAAATTAAAGACGAGGAACGCAAACAAAAAGTAGAGGAAGAAAAAAAAGTGCTTTCAGAACAAAGAATGATTGGCAGACAGGAATAGGTTTGGTTGATTGGTTTAGAGGGTTTATTACTATTGCTATAAAGAACTTGCCTCCTAAGTTTTGTAAACATTGTTTATGATGTTGAACCCCTTCTAGGTTCCGATTGAATTTTTTTTTGATTTGCCGCAGGTTTCACCTACGGCTATTATAATTTTACCCCTTCAGTGTAATTAAATTTCCTAGCTTATTAAATAAGATTTGCAATTCCTAATTGGTATAGCAGAAACTCAAAAACCGTTCTCACATTACCTCATTCTCACATTCACACATTGTCTATCCCACTCTCCCTTTCCATTCAAAGGAGCCGAAACTGCCCGCTATTCCTACAAATAAAACATATAACACATGCAGTGGTTCCGCAATGATTAAATATTTAATCAAATGAAATTGTTTTAAATGTCTTGCCACTTGTGAGAGAAAAGCAAATTCAATAATCATTTTGATGAGCAATTGAGTTAGAGATAATTTGAAATAAAAATGGTCAAAAAAGCCCCAAATGAAATTGATAAATATACTTGCATTAAATAAGTAGGCCAAGATTAAAATCAATGTGATATATCTGTTTTCGTACTTGGTAGCTTTACTTACCCAGCGCTTTCGTTGCTCTGCCAATTCTTCAACCGAACTACTTGCAGTGGTGGTAACCATGGCATCGTAGTTGATCAAAAACTTTACCTTGTCTGGGTGTAGTTTAAAAATTTTATGCATCAAAAATTCATCGTCTCCTGATAATAAATGCATATTGTCTTGGTAACCGTTTACCTCTTCAAACACCTTTTTTTCAAATATTAAATTAGCGGCACTACACATATTGGGATTTTTGAGTTCCATGCTTGCGGCACCAATGCCCACCAAACCTGCAAATTCAAGTGCCTGCATTTTTTCGAAAATATTATGGGCCTTAAATCTTACTGGGGCATAAATCATTTTGCAGGCAGATTGATTTACAAAATGGTTGATGGCAGAAAGCCAATGCTCGTTTCGAGTGCAATCCGCATCTGTTAGTATTATATAGTCATGATGGGCATGGCCGATTCCCATGGTGATGGCGGCTTTTTTGTTTTTTAAGTCTGATTTAAAATAATGAATTTTGAATGTTGGATTGTGTTTGATAAATGCGTTTATAATATCGTAAGTTTTATCTGTTGAACCATCATCAATCACGATGACTTCAAACAAATCACTTGGATAGTTTTGTTTGGTAATACTCCTTAAACAAGCTTCAATATTCCTTTCTTCATTTCGGGCTGAGATAACAATACTAAAGCCTGTACCTCCGATGTTCTTATATGCGGTACTTGTTTTTTTTCTAGCGACTACAAGCATCCAACCTATAAAAAAATAGCTGATTAAGATAACATAAAAAGCAAGTAAGGCAATTGATATGGAAAGCATTAGTTAGTTCGTTTGTATTTAAGTTGAAAGATAAAAAACAAACCTAACAAGGCTGGCAGCATCATGTTTATCATCCATAGCGAATAGGCTGATAATAGAATACCTATTTTATTACTACTAAATTCGCCAAAGAAAAAGAGCGCACTGGCTCCTCGAAGGCCTATCTCTATTAAAATGAAAGAAGGAATAACAGATTGAACACAAAAAACTGCAACAATGGCTGCAATACAGGTGATGAAAGGTATTTGCACCCCATAATTTTGAAGCAGAATATAGTATTGAATTACAAAGACTGAATACCTAAAAAACGAGATTAAGATTACTTTACTCAACTCGATTTTAGTATAGGCTTTAAATACCTCAAAATACTTTTCGAATTTATGAAGCCATTTTATTCTATTCAACAATCCATACAACAAATCGAAACGGATGTATAGGAAAATGATGAGTATGTGAAATGCCAAAAGTACTAGGGCTATTTCACGCCAAATAAAATAGATATCAATATCAATAAGGGCTACAAAAGTGAGTAGGGCATAGGTCCCCAATATTCCTGTAATGATTACCTGTGCCGTATGTCCAATAATGGTAACCAATGAACCTTTAATTTTATTGAGCACTTGCAAATGAACCACCCTTCCCATAAAATCTCCAATTTGATTGGGTGTAATAACACTTAAGGTCACGCCTGATAGAACAGCCTTGAAAGCATTTGAAAAATCAATGGGTTCATATTTATTAATCAAGAGTTTCCATTTACTGGTTTCTAAACCCCAATTCACAAACATGAGCAAGAATACCAAAACGAATCCTGCTAATTGATTGACAGTAAAATCAAAATTGTATTCTGAAAACAACTTCTTCAGGTCGTATGAGTAACTTAGTTTAAAAACAATAAAACTAAGGGTGGTTACCAATAGCAGAATTTTTATTGTTTTCACAAACTTCGGGTTAACTGAAATAAATTGTTTCAACAGAATAAGTATGTTTGTGTGCAAATAACGCTTTAAAAATACGAATATCGAAACCATAAGCACTTAACAAACGTAAAACTTGGTAAAAGAACACATCATTTTAGGCATCGACCCTGGTACCATAGTCATGGGATATGGGGTTATTCATTGCAAAGGCAAAGAGGCCGAGTTGCTTACATTGGGCGTGCTTAAACTGGATAAGTATGACGATTATGCGCTTAAACTAAAAAAGATATTTGAGCGAACTGTTGGTTTGATTGATGAATATAAGCCAGATGAATTGGCTATTGAAGCACCTTTTTTTGGCAAAAATGTACAGAGTATGTTGAAGCTTGGTAGGGCTCAAGGTGTTGCTATTGCCGCAGCCATGAGCAGAGAATTGGCGGTGAATGAATACTCACCTAAAAAAATAAAACAAAGCATAACGGGAAGTGGAAATGCAAGTAAGGAGCAAGTTTCGGCCATGTTGCAACGCATATTGAAATTTGAAAACGATAGCAAATTTTTTGATGCCACTGATGGTTTGGCGGCTGCTTATTGCCATTTTTTGCAGAACAAATTGGTCATACCAGAATTGAAAAGCACAGGTAAATCTAAAATACCTGCCAAAAAGAAGGCATCTAGTTGGGAAAGCTTTGTGAGTGTAAACCCAACAAGGGTGAAGAAGTAGAATAGTTTAAAAAGCTATATTGAATTTCAATAAATATTTGTCCTTGGTTTGTGTCCTCACAAACCAAATCCACTTTGATATATACAAGGATTGGATCGGACAACCAAGCTTGGACAAATTATTTATCATCTTCCTCAATCTTGTAGTCAGGATTATTGTTTAATTCCTTAATAATCTCATCAAGCTGTGTAGTGGTTTTCTCTAGCAATTCTATGGATTCTAAATTCACAGGATCACTATAATCTTCCTTGTTTACCAAGTTTATTATTCCCAAAATATTTGCTAGAGGTTTTCTTATGATATGATTGATTGAATAAAGGTGTTCTTTCAATTTTTCATTCGCTTTTTCAAGATTAGCAGTACGTTCCTTTACTTTTGCTTGCAAGCTATTGTTCAATAATAATATTTTATTTTTGGCTTCCTCCAAGTTATTGTATGCTTCTTGCAATTTTCTTCTGCTTTTTAAAATTTGCATAGCGGCTATAATACCCACTAATATTATGAATAAACCAAGCCAAATGATGATTCGTTGTTGTTTCAATTGGTTCGAAATGTCAATCTCTTTTTGTTTTTGCTCTGCCAATATTTCACTTTCTTTTAAATCATATTCATATTTGGTTTGCAGCTGTACCATTTGAATTTGACTTTCAGAAATTCGTAAACTATCATCATATATTACTCGAAGTTCCAAATTATCCATGGCTTGCAGCGTTCTATTGGTAAGTTTATAGATATTGTAATACCCATCATAGCAATTGGCAATCAGCTGCTTGTGCCCAATTTTTTTAGCTACAATCATTGCTTTATCCAAGCAGTCAAGGGCTTTATCGTAATTCTTTAAAGCTTGATAAACTTTATTAAGGTGCTCGTAACTCTCAGCCACTGCATATTTATCAGCAATTTCATCCTTTAGTACAATGGATTGATTAAGGAAACTAATAGCATCTGAGTAATGTTTCAAATAGTAATTTCCTACCCCCAAATATCCCAAACTATAAGCATATCCTTTTTTATCTCCTGTTTCTTCTTGAATGCGCAATGCTCGCAGGTTATAGTAAATTGATTGGGCAAATTGATTTTGCATAATATATACATTGCCAATGTTATTTAAGCATGATGATATTCCCAATTTATCTCCAAGGTTTTCAAAAATATTTAACGCTTTAAAGTAATTATTTAAAGACAAATTGAGCTTGTTGAGATTTTTATAAATGATGGCTATATTTCCTAAACTATTTGCGATTGCTTTGCTATCATTTTGTTTTTCTCTTATCTGAAGTGCCTTGAAATGAAAAGCCAGTGCTTTAGGATAGTCACCCAAATTTTTGTAAACTATACCAAGGTTGTTATATACTTTGCTAATACTTTTTTCTAAGTGGTTCTTTTCTGCCACCATTAGTGCTTCATTGAAGTAGGGTATAGCATGAGCATATTCACTCTTAGATACGAAACCCATTCCAATAATTCTCAATGATTCACATATTCCTTTATTGTATTTGTTTTTTTGTGAATAACCTAAGCTCGCAAGAGCAATAGAAATAGTGCTATCTGGATTTACATTGTTGTAGGCAGAAGCAAGGTCATTAAGCCCATTAATGTAGGTGGTATCTGAAGTGAAATTTGCATTCTTTTCCAATGCCAAGATAGCCTTATTGATACTATCAGTTTTTTGTGTTTGTGCAAGTGAGTTTAATCCTACAAAAAAGAAAACTCCAAACATTACACAGCTATATATTTTGTTCATCAACAATTTAGGTTCATAGTATAAAAGGTAGCATAATAAGGAACTCAAATAAAATAAAATCAATTCAATTATTTATAAAAATATAAAAAAGTCTGATTTTATTATTCCATTGGCTCTATGTTAATCCATTCGAATTGATTTATTATTGCAGCAAATTAAGATTGAATGAATTTTCCGACCCTACTTTTAGTCATATCAGTGCTGTTTACCTTGCTATCAGCTATACTTAGTTTCACCATGCGTGATAATGTAAAAATGCAGTTTTGGGCGCTTTTGATGATGGTGTTTAGTGTGGGTCTGTTAACGGCACTTCTTTCTTCGTTTGAAAACAAATCATTCATGATATGGCCAGCGTTGTTGATATTTAGAATTTTCACCTTGTCGGCAGACATCATTAAGTTTTTACCAAAATCCTAAAATGACTAAACAAGCTTTTTACACCCGATTAACTTTATTAACATTGGTCCTTGCTGGAATCTTGTTTTTAATCCAATCTAAATATGATATTAGTCAACTCATATGGGGGGCATTGGCCTATTTCGCTTTGCTAACAATGGCAGTATATGTCATCTCCCAATCAGGATTAAAAAAAGATAATAAAACCTTTATTACTCGCACCTATGGTGCAATTGGCATTCGTTTTCTGTTTTCACTTTTTCCACTGATTATTTATTTCATTTTTTCGCCCCACAAGCAATTATCATTCGCATTTACCTACCTGTTTTTATATTTCTTTTACACATCGTTTGAAATTTATTGCCTTGTGGTTAACTTGCGACCCGATTCAAAAAAGCCAACAGAATAAATGTTTAGCAATAAGTATAAGATAACCAAATATTTAATACCCGCTTTATTAGTGGTTTTGTATGTAACTTATGCAGGATTAAAGCTTGCTAGTGCACAACACGAAGTTCATACTGATTCAACAGCAGTGGTTGCTGGCACCGAGATGGTGGCTCCATCCCATGGTGAAGCTTCTCACGAAGGAGCTTCCGAAGAGCATAAAAGTGAAAAAGTAGATGCTGGTAAATTAATCATGGAGCACATCGCTGATGCTTATGATTGGCATATTGCTACCATTGGTCTTACCCATATTTCTATTCCATTACCTTTAATTATTAAAGACAATAACGGCTTGCATGTTTTTCTTTCAAGTAAATTCCACCATGGCCACGAGGCGTATGAAGGATATGAGTTGAAAGAAGGGAAATTGGTAAATCTTGCAGGTGCTGAGTTTTTAGACCTATCAATCACTAAGAATGTATTTGCTATGTTTGTTGCGGTTATAGTGCTGTTAATCATTATGTTATCAATTGCTGGTAGCTATAAATCAAATGCATTAAGAGCTCCTAAAGGAATTCAATCATTTGTTGAACCACTAATTATTTTTATTCGTGACGAAGTAGCTAAACCTTCAATTGGCAAACAATACAATCGATTCATGCCATTCTTGTTAACCATATTCTTCTTTATTTTCATTAACAATATGTTTGGTTTAATACCAATCTTCCCAGGTGGAGCAAACGTAACAGGAAATATAGCTGTTACAATGGTTTTGGCAGCATTCACATTTGTAATCACCATGATTAATGGTAACAAAAACTATTGGGCGCATATTTTTATGCCTCCAGGAGTGCCAGGTTGGTTGTTACCATTGATGATACCTATCGAAATTATTGGTGTATTAAATAAACCTATTGTATTAACCATTCGTTTGTTTGCTAATATAACTGCTGGTCACATTATTATTTTAGGTTTCTTCAGTTTGATTTTCATCTTTGCTGAAATGAATACTGGATTAGGTTTTGGTGTTTCGGCATTCTCGGTAGCATTCACTACCTTCATGAGTTTCTTAGAATTATTGGTTGCATTTCTTCAAGCATATGTTTTCACTTTACTTTCTGCCATCTATTTTGGTAGTGCAGTAGAAGAGCATCATCACGAAGAGCACCGCTAAAAACATTAAATTTAAAAATCAATAACACAATAACAATTAAACAAAACAACTATGAGTCTTTTAAACATTCTTTTACAAGTTGCGGCAGATCCAGGATTTGCTAAAATGGGTGCAGGTATTGGTGCAGGTTTAGCTGCAATTGGAGCTGGTCTAGGTATTGGCCGTATTGGTGGTAGCGCGTTAGAGTCTATCGCTCGCCAACCAGAAGTTTCTGGCGACATCCGTGCAAACATGATCGTTGCTGCTGCGCTTATTGAAGGTGCTGCGTTCTTCGGAATCGTGGTTTGTCTTTTGATACTTTTCGTTTAATATACGAAACAAGATAAATAAAATACGGAAGCACATTCTAAGGATGTGTTTCTGTATTTTTTAGTATCAATTTTAAAGCACGAATGTGCTTCACAAAAATTAACCAAAAATTAAAAAACTACTATGCAATTAGTAACCCCTGGAATAGGTTTGATTTTTTGGATGACCATTACTTTTAGTATTGTGTTGTTCTTGCTTTCAAAATTTGCTTGGAAGCCAATCCTTAATTCAATAAAAGAAAGAGAAGATTCTATCAACAGCGCATTGAGTGCAGCTGATGATGCTCGTAAAGCTATGGATGCTTTGAAATCTGACAACCAAAAGTTGTTGAACGAAGCTCGTGCTGAACGTGATAGAATGCTTAAAGAGGCTTCAGAAATGAAGGATCAAATCATAGCTAAAGCAACTAAAGATGCTAAAGACGTAGGTGATAAATTAATCACTTCGGCTAAAGAAGCTATTGAAAAAGAAAAGCTAAATGCTTTAAACGAATTGAAAACACAAGTGGCAGTTCTTTCTGTTGACATGGCTGAAAAAATCCTTCGCAAAAAGATGGAAGACCGCTCTCAACAAGAGGCTTTTGTGAATGACAATTTAAAATCAATCACTTTAAACTAAGAAAATGTCAGAATTTAGGGTAGCCAGCAGATACGCCAAATCGTTAATAGACTTAGCTCAAGAGAAAAACATACTTGAGGCTATTTTTAATGATATACAATTGTTTGCAAAAACACTTGAAAATAGTCATGAATTACTTGGTATGCTTAAAAGCCCCATTATACATGGAGATAAAAAGATGGCTGTAATGAGAATGTTGTTCGATCGTTCGTTTAATCCTCTTACTACTTCCTTTTTAGAAATCATTGTACGTAAAAAACGTGAGCAATATTTAGGCTCTGTTGCCAGTGCTTTTATTGGTCAATACAATGAGTTAAATAATATTATCGAAGCTTCAATTAAAACAGCTGTTGAAACTGATGATTCGATAAAACAACAAATTAGAGAAGCCTTAGAAAAAGAAACAGGCAAAAGGGTTAACCTGAAATCCTCAGTAGATGCTGATTTAATCGGAGGTTTGATTGTTCAAGTTGAGGACAAACTTTTTGATGCAAGCATCGCTGGCAAATTACGTCAGGCTAAAAAAGAATTATTAAATACATACATTTCAAAATAAATAAGCATTATGGTAGAAATAAGGCCGGATGAAGTATCAGCCATCATACGTGAACAGCTGAGCAACTTTAAAAGCGAAACTGAATTGCAAGAAGTAGGTACAGTATTGCAAGTAGGTGATGGAATTGCACGTATCTATGGACTAACCAAAGTACAATCAGGAGAGTTGGTAGAATTTACCAATGGTACTGAAGCTATTGTACTTAACTTAGAAGAAGACAATGTAGGTGCTGTATTATTGGGCTCTAGCGATAAAATCGTTGAAGGAGATTCAGTAAAACGTACAGGCAGAATTGCTTCTATCAGAGTAGGTGAAGGCATGCTAGGTCGTGTAGTAAACACTTTAGGTCAACCCATTGATGGTAAAGGTCCTATTGCTGGTGATTTATACGATATGCCATTAGAGCGTAAAGCTCCTGGTGTTATATATCGTGAGCCAGTTAAAGAACCATTACAAACAGGTATCAAAGCTATCGATGCCATGATTCCTATCGGACGTGGACAACGTGAGCTTGTTATCGGTGACCGTCAAACTGGTAAATCGGCTGTATGTATTGATGCTATCATCAATCAAAAAGAATTTTACGAAGCAGGTAAACCTGTTTATTGTATATATGTAGCTATCGGACAAAAAGCATCAACTGTAGCTCAAGTGGTTAACACCCTTGAAAAATATGGTGCATTGCCTTATACCGTTATTGTTACAGCTACTTCATCAGATCCAGCTCCTATGCAGTTCTACGCGCCAATGGCAGGTGCTGCAATCGGTGAGTTCTTCCGTGATTCTGGAAGACCAGCCTTGGTAGTATTTGATGACTTATCAAAACAAGCGGTAGCTTACCGTGAGGTTTCATTGCTACTTCGCAGACCTCCTGGACGTGAGGCTTATCCTGGTGACGTGTTTTATCTTCACTCTCGTTTATTAGAGCGTGCTGCTAAAATTATCGCTAACGATAGCATCGCACAATCTATGAATGATGTTCCTCCTTCAATCAAACATTTGGTTAAAGGTGGTGGATCATTAACAGCTCTTCCAATTATCGAAACACAAGCGGGTGACGTATCTGCTTATATCCCAACTAACGTAATCTCTATTACTGATGGTCAGATATTCCTTGAGTCAAATTTGTTTAACTCAGGTGTTCGTCCAGCTATCAATGTGGGTATTTCGGTAAGTCGTGTGGGTGGTAATGCTCAAATCAAATCAATGAAAAAAGTGGCTGGTACTTTAAAATTAGACCAAGCACAATATCGTGAGTTGGAAGCGTTCTCTAAATTTGGTTCTGACTTAGATGCCGCTACAAAAGCAGTACTTGAAAAAGGTGCTCGTAACGTAGAGGTGTTGAAGCAAAACCAATTCTCTCCGCTTACAGTAGAGCAACAAGTTGCTATTATATACTTAGGTACAAAAGGTTTATTACGTAATGTGCCAGTTAATAAAGTAAGAGAGTTTGAAGCAGATCTAATCAGCTTCTTAGAAACTAAACATAAAGATACTTTGAATGAGCTGAAAAAAGGTAACATCAATGATGATGTAACTTCAGTAATCGAAAAAGTAGCAAAAGAATTATCAGCGAAATACAGTAATTAATATGTGTATGTGAGAATGTGTGTATGCGAGAATTTCTCATCCACACATTTTCTTCATTCGCACATTTGCACATTAATATATGGCAAACTTAAAAGAAGTAAGAATAAGAATAACATCGGTTGGAAGTACACAACAAATCACCAAAGCTATGAAGCTGGTGAGTGCTACCAAATTGCGTAGGGCACAAAATGCTATTACGCAAATGAGACCTTATGCTCAAAAACTGAATGGCTTGTTGGCTAATTTGGCTGATAGCATTGATGTAGATTCTTTGAAAGTTTACTTTGATAAACGTGAGGTTAAAAACGTACTAATCGTTCCTATCACTTCTGATAGAGGATTGTGTGGTAGTTTTAATGCCAATGTTATCAAACTTGCAAGCAGAGTAATTGCTGAGAAATACCAAGGTAAAAACATTAGCATTCTTCCAATAGGCAAAAAAGGTTCTGAGTTTTTTGGTAAAACCAAGCATACTGTTATTAATGATTCGAGAGATGCATTTTTAACCCTGAATGCTGAAACTGGTTTTAGCATTGGAGAGAGAATATTGGCTGAATTTAAAGCTGGTAAATATGATGCAGTAGAAATTGTTTACAACCAATTTAAAAATGCTGCTACACAAATCTTAACCAACGACCAATTCTTGCCAATTGATAAATCGACTTTTGGTGGAGCAGGTGATGCTAAGAACGACTATATATTCGAGCCAAGCAAAGGCGAGATATTGGAAGATTTAATTCCTAGAATTCTTAAAACACATGTGTATCGTTGTTTATTAGATTCATTGGCATCAGAGCATGGTGCACGTATGATTTCAATGGACAAAGCTACAGACAATGCTGGTGAATTAATCAAAGCATTGAAATTAGAATACAACAGAGCTCGTCAAGCAGCTATCACAACCGAGATTTCAGAAATCGTGGGTGGTGCAGCCGCATTGAGCAGCAACTAATAACATATTTCTAGCCGTCATTGCGAACGCAGTGAAGCAATCCTTAAAAGCCAATTGAGAAATCAATTGGCTTTTTTGTTTTAGTACTTTCATCCTGAAATAGGATATCACCTAAACATATATTAAGTTCAAAACAAGCGGATCAGAAGAGCAAACGTAAACTTCGATAACATAGTTTAATCTTTGAACTAAAGTTGTTAAAGGTTTGTTTCCAATAACTAAATTATCTTATCAATGTTATTGTTCCGCGGTCGTTATAAACTACATTATTATATTGATATGAAATCAAATAAAAATAAACTCCTTCGGCACATTCAATATTTTGATATTTCCCGTTCCAACCTTGTTTATAATTGTTATTGTTAAATAATTCTTGACCCCATCTATTAAAAATAGTTAAATTGAATTCTTTTAGATTTTTATTAGTAACGATATTAAATTCATCATTCAATAAATCATTATTGGGGGAAAATGCATTTGGTAAATAAGTATTTAACTCCTCTTCAAAATTTTCACAATCAATAATTTCAATTTCTTTATTAATTGTATCAATGCCGCATGATAGTTCTGTAATCAGTTGAATATTGTATTTGCCTATTTTGGGGTAAATAAATGTAGGACTTAGTATGGTTGAATAATTATCTGTTTTTGATTTATCATATCCGAAAAACCACTTTGCGCTTTTGATAGTTGAATCAGATTTTATGCTGAATTGCACCAACTTTTGCTGGCAAGAGTCAATGGTATTTATGATTGCCTTACAGATTTTAGGACTACAATCAACGATTTCAATTTCTTTAAATGCGGTATCCATTCCGCATGAAAGTTGTGTAATTAACTGAATGGTGTATTTGCCGGCTTTAGGATAAGCATAACTAGGTTTTAAATTGGTTGAAAAATTATCAGCACGGGTTTTATCATATCCAAAGAACCAATTCACACTTTTAATGGTAGAATCGGCTTTTACGCTGAACTGAACCAACTTTTGTTGACACGAATCCAAAGTATTGATACTTGATTTGCAAATTTTAGGGCTGCAATCAATGATTTCAATTTCTTTAGTGGCAGTATCAAAACCACACGAAAGTTGAGTAATTAATTGGATAGTATATTTACCTGCTTTGGGATAAGCATAAGTTGGTTTTAAATTGGTTGAAAAATTATCAGCACGGGTTTTATCATAACCAAAGAACCAATTCACACTTTTAATGGTAGAATCGGCTTTTACGCTGAACTGAACCAACTTTTGTTGACACGAATCCAAAGTATTGATGCTTGCTTTGCAAATTTTAGGGCTGCAATCAGTAATATCAATTTTCTTTACAACTTCTAAATCTCCACAATCGGTTTTTATTAATGCCTTGACATCATATTTTCCGAAACTATTATATACATGTGAAGGACTTTTTAAAGTTGATGTATTGTCACTACTATTCAAATTATCGCCAAAATTCCATTGAACCGATATGATTGAGAGGCTATCGAGCAATGAAAACTGAACAGGTTTACTTACACATGAATCGCTATTTATAATAGCATTTGAAACTGGGTTATTAGCCACATTATTATCTAAATTATAAACAAACTGAGGTAGCCCGTAGCCCCCTCCACCTGTAAGTCCTTTAACGGCATTGTTTTCATAATCGCAAGAAGCACCAGCTAAATTGGGTGAATTGATACAACCAATTGAACCACCATTATTAATGTAAATTCTATTATTGGGCCCTAATTGTATACTAGCAGGTTGGTAAGTAAATCCTCCTCCGGACAATATCTCATAATAAGAATTACTAATAGCTGAAGCTGTACTTAATGAAATATCAAATTGTACAATTTTATCTAAATTGGAAGCGTATAGTTTACTTCCATCTAAAGAAAATTCCATTCCATAAATCAAAGGATTGTTTAATTTTGATTTCCATGTTAGGTAATTAGTAACTACTCCAGTTGCATTATTGAATTTTAATAAATTAATTTCAGCTCCAAACAAAACGCCAATTGCAATTTTATTAAACTGTTTGTTTACTTTAAAATGGCCCGCCCCATTGCCTTGAGCACTTCCCGCTTTGCTTATAATGGGTGTAGTATTTATACCTGAGGCGGTTAGGGAGAATACAACAAACGATTCTGAGTTGTCGTGACTAATTATCCAATATCCATTTTTGGCAGAATTAGGAACTATTTGTAGCTTTTCTGAAATTGTATTGTATAATAAAATATTTTTTTTGGTTGAAACCACATTGCCTAATCCTCCGTTCAATCTCATATCTAAAACAGAATAGCGTAATCCCTTGTCAGAAAATTGTTCATCAATAGTAATTATGTAATACAAGTTGGTGTCATTTACTGCCGGAACAATTGTAGCTGCTGAAGTTGAAGATAATTGGGTCGAACCACCAGTAAGATTTTTGCCATTTGGCATTGGGTTATTATTTTTATCCCAAATGGTTACACCATCGGTGTAAAACAAAAGTTCACCTGTTCTTCTATTTGAAATGGACGCAACCCCTTCGTTAGCAGATATTACACCTCCATCTACACCTTTTGGCGGACAGAAATTAAAATCTATTCCGCCACTATTTCCAAACCTCCATTGGTTATTTTGTTTTTGAGCAATTACAAATCCATTGCTTAGTAATATCAAAATTAATAGAAGCAATGATGTTTTTTTTCGAATCATTTATTTAAATAACAATATTTTTTATAACAATTATTTTTGATACAAAGTTTTATACTCGATGTTTTTTATATTAGCCTATTATTCAATATGTTCGTTTCTCTTTCAGCCTCAAAAATTAAATTCGAGTTATGTAAGCGCAATGAAATTTATCTATTAGACATAAATAATTCTATAAGGTTGCCTGAACATTTTAATTTTATTTTTTTGAGGTTATGAGTACTGTGTGAAGATTAAATACAAAAATTCTTGTAGTTTGACTTGTTATATTAGTTAATGATGAACTTTAGATTAAAGGATTTTGAAACCTTGTAATTTTTTTTGGTCAGGCGTTTCTAACCGAATAACAAAAACTTGGAAATCAATTTTCAACAACAATGAATACGCTTGTTAAATTGAATAGCTTTTTCAAGAGTTACCAGGCTTTATCTAAGAAATTTTAACTTCATTCTTAGTGCAAGCCGATTTTCGAGTTTATTTTCTTTATAAAAAATATTTACTTTCTAAACCTATAAGGTTTTTAAAACCTTATAGGTTTAAGTTTAGATGAATGAAATAAATATGAAAGGCCTCGAAAGATTTAAGCACAGCAACTATTACCATATAGTTAACCATGCAGTGGGCAATGAAAATCTTTTTAGGAATGATGAAAACTACTTATTTTTTCTTCGGAAATATGCCATGTATATGCCTTCGGTTTGCGATACTTTAGCCTATTGCTTGATGCCCAATCATATACATTTTCTTATCAGAACCCATTCAGAAAAACAATTAATCGAACATCCTAAATATAAGTTGGATGTACACAAGTTAATTATGCAGGAGTTAAGCAATCTGCTTAATTCTTATGCAAAAGCATACAATAAAACCTATCAAAGAAAAGGGGCATTATGGATTGATTATACCAAACGATTTTCTATTGATTCTGATTCATACCTTACTTCAGTTATCAATTATATACATCAAAATCCCATAAAACATGGTTTTGTTTCTAATCCAGTGGATTGGAAATATAGTTCTTATGGGAGTATTTTGTCTGATAGACCAACACTATTATCTCGAAATAATGCGATTGATTGGTTTGGAAGTGCCGATGAATTTAAGAGGTTTCATAATAGTCACACTGTTATTTTGGAAGAGGATTGGGAGTATTAACCTAAATCCAAAGAGAAATAAAAAACAATTATAACCTTCTACTCACCACCTCTAAGGTACTTTTTTTCCAAGAACTAAAATCTCCATCGATGATGTGTTTGCGGGCTTCGCCCACAAGCCACAGGTAAAAACTTAAGTTTTGAATGCTGGCTATTGAAGCTCCCAAAAACTCGTTACACTTAATCAAATGTTTTAAATAGGCTTTGGAGTAATCGGGGGTAAACAACTCGTCAAGTGGGCTATAATCGTTTTTCCACTTTTCGTTTTTGATATTGATAATTCCTTGAGAGGTAAAGATAAATCCATGGCGGGCATTGCGTGTAGGCATAACACAATCAAACATATCTATGCCAAGGCTTATGCCTTCTAAGATGTTTTCAGGGGTTCCAACCCCCATCAGATAACGTGGTTTGTCAGCAGGCAAAATATCACAAACCAATTCAGTCATTTCATACATCATCTCTGCTGGTTCGCCCACACTTAAGCCACCAATGGCATTGCCTTCTCGGCCTTGGTCGGCAATAAACTGGGCCGATTCTTTTCTTAAATCTTTGTAGGTACTGCCTTGTACGATAGGAAACAATGTTTGAGATTTGCCATACAAAGGCTCGGTAGAATCAAAACGATCAATACATCTTTGCAGCCAACGATGGGTCATCTGCATTGAATTTTTCGCATAGATATAATCGCAAGGGTAGGGGGTGCATTCATCAAAAGCCATCATGATATCAGAACCGATGATGCGTTGGGTATCCATTACATTTTCGGGGGTAAAGAATAGTTTAGATCCATCAAGATGAGAGCGGAATTCAACCCCTTCTTCTTTGATTTTGCGTATGCCACTCAAGCTGAAAACCTGAAAGCCTCCACTATCAGTTAACATGGGCTTATCCCAATTGATAAATTGGTGTATGCCTTTTGCCTTGTTTATCACATCCAAGCCAGGACGAAGGAAAATATGATAGGTGTTGGCAAGAATAATTTGTGCTTTAATGCGCTCTGAAAGCTCTGTTTGGTTTACTCCTTTTACAGTGCCTTGAGTGCCCACTGGCATAAATATGGGAGTTTGTATCTCGCCTCTATCGGTGCTTATCACACCTGCACGTGCCTTGCTGTTTTTATCTTTGCTTGTTATCGAAAATTTCAAAAGCGTATGATTAGAAATGTGTAATAGAAATGTCTTTACTCAAAATGTAAAGATATCTGAATCATTTGTGGTGAAATGCTTTGAATGGCATTGGTATATATCAAACCATCTTTATACATGGCACTTCCCCAAGTTTGACAATTCTTTATTTCAGGAGAGAATTTAAAATACTCGAAATAAAAATCGAACCCAAAACCAAATTCATATCCATAGGTGATGGGGTTAAGTGATACAACAGGTTTTTCAATCCCTCTGTTTCTTGAAACCGTTGATGAAAAATCATAACTAAATCTAGGTCCTGCCACAACGTAAAATCTTGAGTTTTTTCTTCGGGCAGATTTGTATTTAACCAATAGTGAAGCATCGCAATAAGCTGATTCTACTTTCACCTCTTTGGTTCCTGTTGGAAAAGTATAATTCAAGTTGCGCTGAACGAATGATATAACAGGCGCCATTAGTCGTAAGTCCCAATATTTACCTATGTTTAAGTTTGTGATAGCACCCAAACCTATGCCAGGGTAATTTACCACACCAATGTTCATCAATGTATCTTTAGCTGTATAGGCAGTATTAGGACTTACTTGCAGTCTACCTATATTGGTGGCTATGGTAAATCCAAAGTGTAGCTTCTTCAAGTCGTATTGCTCAAGGTTGGGTTGGGCATACGATTTTATCAAACTTGCGAGTCCAATAAACAGTATAAAAATTATTTTTCTGCTATGTAAAGCGTACACGTTCCAAGGGTTAATGGTTTAGCAATAATATTTTTAAAACCGCACAATCGCAAATGACTGGCAAATTCCTCGCCTTCAGGGAAATGTTTCACGCTTTCAGGTAGATAGGTGTATGCATTACTGCTTTTGCTCAATAGGTTGCCCCAAACAGGCAAGATATAAGTGAAATAAAAATTGTATAATTGTTTGTAAGGAAACACTTTTGGCTTTGAAAACTCAAGTACTACGAGCTTTGCAGAGCTTTTCATCACTCTGTTTATTTCTTTTAAGCCGGCATCTAAGTTTTCAAAGTTTCTTACGCCAAAGGCAACAGTCACTGCATCAAAGCTATCATTCCCAAAAGGTAAGTTTTCGCTATCTCCTTTCACCATTTCTATTTTTGAGGTAAGGTTGGCAGTTGCAATTTTTTCTCTTCCTTTTACTAGCATTTGCTCAGAAAGGTCAAGCCCAACAATCTTATCGGGATTCAATCTCATGGCTTCCAAAGCTAGGTCGCCCGTGCCTGTTGCCACATCCAATATGTATTTTGGTTGAGTCGCCTTTAATTCGTTGATGGCCTTTTTTCTCCATCCTTTATCTATACCTAATGATAGAAAACGATTTAAAAAATCATATTTCTCTGCAATGCTATCAAACATGGCTTCAACTTGTTGTTTTTTTGAAGCTTCAGAACTTTGATCTGGTTTTACTATTTTCATCTTTTTCGCTTACGAAAATAGCTATTACTAATAGCTTTTTCGTTAAAATGTTTCAATTTAATAAGGGTTTTAGAAGCATAAAGTTTTAAGTTTATATAGAAACCACTCAAAAAAACTAACTTCGCGGCATGGAAATTAAGTCGGCTATTTTTCAAAGAAGCGCAAACAAACTAAGCGATTGCCCTACCGAATACCTGCCAGAATACGCATTTATTGGTAGAAGTAACGTGGGTAAATCTTCCTTAATAAATATGCTAGTGGCTAAAAAACAATTGGCCCGCACCTCATCCACTCCCGGAAAAACAGTAAGTTTAAACTATTACAAAATCAACGAAAATTGGTTTTTGGTGGATTTGCCTGGTTATGGTTATGCCAAACGTAGCAAAACATTAAGAACCGAATGGGAAGCAACTCTTGAGAATTACCTTCGTAAACGTGAAAACCTGCAATGCGTTTTTGTTTTGGTTGATAGCCGTGTTCCGCCCCAAATCAGTGATTTGAGTTTTATTAATTTGTTAGGCGAAATTGGGGTGCCATTTGCCATTGTATTTACAAAATTAGATAAGTTAAAACCTTTGCAAGCGCAAGCCAATATTGATGCTTTCGAAGAAGAGATGCTAAAAGATTGGGCTGCCATGCCTCAAGTTTTTCAAACCTCGTCAGAAAAGAAAATTGGTAGAGACGAACTGTTGGATTACATCAGTCAAATTAGTAAATCTTTTAACGTAGCCAAAGGTTAAGCATGCACCAATTCGGGCTAATAGGTTACCCCTTAAAAAATAGTTTTAGTAAGGATTTCTTTACTACAAAATTTAATGAACTTGGTTTATTAGAAAATACTTACCGAAATTTCCCCCTACCTGATATTGAATTGGTAAATGATATGCTTGTATTTCATCCAACTTTAATGGGATTCAATGTCACCCTGCCATACAAACAAGATATTCTGCGCTTTTTAGATGAAATAGATGAAAGTGCTGTTGGGGTTGATGCGGTTAATTGTGTGAAAGTGATAAGAGATTCTTCCAACTCTGATGAATATAAGTTGCTTGGTTATAATACTGATGTATACGGTTTTGAAATATCCCTACTAAATTTTGTAAAGGATGTTTCAAAAATAAAAAGAGCGATTGTTTTGGGCAACGGAGGCGCTGCTAAGGCCATAAAATATGTTCTTCATAAGCATAGTGTAGAAATGATATCAGTTAGCAGAGAAGCATCAGTGGATTGTATTTGTTATGATGATCTGACGAAAGAAATGTTTGAATCGTCACAACTTGTAGTTAATTGCACCCCCGTAGGCATGTATCCCAAAATAAAGGAGGTTTTACCTATTCCATTTGATTATATAAATGAGACTCATTATTGCTATGATTTAATTTATATACCTGAAGAATCTGGATTCTTAAGAGAATCCAAGTTACGAGGTGCATCCATAAAAAACGGATTGGAAATGCTGCACCTGCAGGCTGAAAAAAGTTGGGAAATATGGACGCTAAGTTGAAGGTTGCTTATCAATCAAGACTATAAATTTTATGGAACTATTTCAACAGACTTAGCACCCAACGCAAATTTCAATTTCATTTTTATTTCATTGGCATTATACATTTCGGAATAGGCACTGCTGTTAAAGTTACCACCTCCACCTTGCATTCCTCTGCTGCCCATTCCAACTGCATTTCCGCCTCCATTGTATGCTCCACCGGAACTCATAGAAGGTGCAGGTAGCGCATTTATTTTGATTTCATAATTAAAAACCAAATTGGAATCAGTTGGGCTTAACGACTTTTTATAAAAAGTTTCAAATGGAATGAGGGCCTCGTAACACATAATACCTCCATTGTCAATATGTATGGCAGCTTGTATGCCTGAAGTGTTTTCAAGCAGAGATATGCTTGTTCCCAATTCTGGCTTAAAGCCTCTCAATTGGGCATCTTTGGCTTCCAACAAATACCTTTTCGTTATTTGTGAATGGTCTTGTTTGTCACTTGTTTTTATATCGGATTCATTGTCAGTATTTCGTTGGTGTTTTGCCTTGTTTTGATTTGGTAAGGGATACATAAATGAAATGGGGAATCCATTTTTACCCAATGTGTCGATTTTAAATTCCATTCCTGCCCTTAATATTTTCATTTGGGTTGGTCTATCTGAAATTTTAATACATAAAAATATATTCTTCTGGTCGTTGGAAATGCTATAATTAATTTTGCTCTTATAATCATAAAAGCGCAAGGGGTTTGACCAATCATTAATTATACCATCAATACCAACATCTGTGCCCTGCCATTCAAGTGAATCATAGGTTTTTGGTGAACAGCCTATGGCTAAAATGCTCATAAATAAAATTGAAACAGTTAGGTTTTTCATATTTATATAGAATTCTATTGCACGATATTAACTTTGTTTAGTGATCTTCGGTATTAATTCTATTTGATTAAATTAAAATCAAATAAAATTTAGAGCTATTTATAAAGTTATTTTGATAACATGTAAATATATTTTTCAAAATTGAAATAAATTTTATAATCTCGAACAAATTATGATGGATTTAATAGCACCTTATAAGCAATACATCGAAGTATTCGGGCCCATATTGGTCTTATTGTATTTTTATATTAGTTTTAAGAGGAAAATAACTACTGAATTGGCTTGCCCTAAATGTAAGTCTACTAAGTCGGAGCGATTAAAAAGAGGTGAGTTTTTCAAAAACTTGCAAATGATGAACATGAGCAATTTGAAAAAATACAAATGCCTAAATTGTTATCGTATTTTTTATTTTAGCAAAAGACGCTAATCCTCTTACAATATTTTTTGCATCATTGTAACATCCAGCAATCGGCCAAACTTTCGACCCACTTCTTTTAATACACCTACCATTTCAAAACCAAATTTTTTGTGAATGTGAATGCTGATATCATTGCCTTGGGTAATGCGCGAAATAACGGTATGAACCCCTTCAGCCTTACCTTGCTCTAAAACTTTATTCATTAACATTTGCCCAATGTTTTGTCCTTGGCAACTAGGCAAAATATACACACTTAATTCGGCCGAATCATTATACGCTTGCTTGTCGCTCCATTGGCTTAGGCTAGCCCAACCTATTAAATTATTTTCGTGCATTGCAACAAACACACAGTATTTTTGGTTGTGTTTTTTCCACCATTGGGCTATTTCTAAATCGCTTTTGGCCTCTGTATCAAAGGTGGCAGTGCCATGCAGTATGGCATCATTGTAAATAGAAAAAATGGCGGGTAAATGGCTTTCTTCAGCAGGTAAAATTTCTATGCTTGTCATGTTTCTCTATTTGTGTATGGCAAACATACATTCTTTGACAAATATTGCATATGTATTCATTTAAAGGATTTAATAAAAACAAAAAAAAGTCAGGCGTTTCCACCTGACTTCTCTTTTTGTATTTTTAGTTTGATTTAGAACAAACCGTTTATTTCTGTTTCAATTCTTGAAATTACCTTACCCAAATCTTCAGGGCGTTCGGCATAATTCAAATCATCTACTTCAATAATAATATGCTTGTGTTTATAAGTGCTAATCCAAGCTTCATATCTTTCGTTAAGGCGTTTTAAATAATCCAAACGTATGCTATCTTCATAATCTCTGCCACGCTTTTGTATATTATTAACCAATGAAGGAATAGAAGCTCTTAAATACACCAATAAATCTGGTGCTTTGATGGTTTGGTTTAGCGATTCGAAAAGTTTTTGGTAGGTTTCAAAATCTCGGGTGCTCATCAATCCCATTGAATGAAGATTAGGTGCAAAAATGTTGGCATCTTCGTATATGGTTCTGTCTTGGATGATGTTTTTCTTAGATTTTTGTAAACCCAAAACGGTATTGTAGCGGCTATTTAAAAAATAGATTTGCAAATTGAAGCTCCATCTCTGCATGTCTTCATAAAAATCGCTTATGTAGGGATTGTCTTCCACATCCTCGTAATGAGGCTCAAATTTGTAGTGTTTCGACAAAAGTGTGGTCAATGTTGTCTTCCCCGATCCTATGTTTCCTGCTATGGCTAAATGCATACTATTTTTATTTATTTCAACTTACGATTTTAAGTAATAGTTAAGAGAGGATTTTAACACACTTTCAACATTTTGCTTAAACGCTTTCTTTCAAACTTATTGTGTTTATAATTGTATTGTTTTTATAAAAATATGAAAGAATCAAAACGCAATATATTGTTTTTAGTACTGGGTTCGTTTTTTATTGCCAATGCCATCATTGCCGAGTTTATTGGTGTGAAGATATTTTCGCTCGAAAAAACCTTTGGCTTTGCACCGGTCAATTGGCACTTGTTTGGCTTCGAACTCTCGTTTAACATGACCGCAGGTGTTATCCTATGGCCAATTGTGTTTGTGATGACAGACATAATTAACGAGTATTTTGGGCACAAAGCAGTGAGGCTTTATTCTTTGATTGCAGCTACTCTCATAGCCTATTCATTCATCGGGGTTTTTACTGCCATGCACGCCACAGGCGCTGATTTTTGGAATACCAAGCAAACTGAAAGCGGTCCATTGGATATGAATTTGGCCTATAACTCCATATTTGGTCAAGGGTTATGGATCATCATTGGTTCATTGGTGGCTTTTTTATTGGGGCAGTTAATAGATGTAAAGGTTTTTCATTGGGTGCGTCAAAGCACTGGTGATAAGCACCTTTGGCTTAGAGCCACCATCAGTACATTGGTTTCGCAGTTGATAGATAGTTTTGTGGTGTTGTACATTGCTTTTTATTTGGGCAAATTGAACACCCCCGACCAGTGGCCATTGGCGCAGGTTTTGGCTATTTGTATTGTAAATTATGTTTACAAATTCACGGCAGCATTTGTGATGATTCCTTTGCTTTACTTTATTCACAAGCTCATTGATGCTTATTTGGGTAAAGAATTAGCCGAGAAAATGATTCATGAAGCCGCTAAATCAGAATAGATGTTTGATTTGCTAACGAATTAGTAATTCTGAGGTACGAAGAATCTATATTGCATTTGAAAAGGTTATGAGGTATTTTAGGTTCTTTTTCATGAAGGATTTACCAAATGGAAATACTTGATATGGTTACCACTAAACAGCTAACATCTATTTGTGAACATAAATGACATTGTTTTTTAAATTCAATTTATAAATTGCGTAAACTGTTTTGGAACATTGTTTGACTATTCAGTAAGCATAATAAAAATCGGAGTATATATACATGGAAGCAAAATTTTCGCCACGCGTTAAAGACGTAATTAGCTATAGCCGTGAAGAGGCTATAAGACTAGGGCACGATTACATAGGCACCGAGCACTTGTTGCTTGGCCTTATTAGAGAGGGCGATGGCAAGGCTATCAAGACCCTTCAGGCTTTGGATATAGACAAGATAAAGCTGAAGAGAACGATAGAAGATGCCATTAAAAACACGGCCTCAAACAATACCAATTTTGTAAACATCCCCCTTACAAAGCAGGCTGAAAAGG
Organism: Bacteroidia bacterium; assembly: GCA_040403075.1. Classification (GTDB taxonomy): domain Bacteria; phylum Bacteroidota; class Bacteroidia; order UKL13-3; family UKL13-3; genus RGVD01. Next base: position 3,165 of record JBBALJ010000042.1, on the reverse strand, counting down.
TGCTTAAAATTACCTACCTTGAAGCAAAAATCTTCAAGACCGATATCATAGGTACAGAGCATCTTTTACTGTCAATATTGCGCGATGAAGACAATTTGGCTTCACAAATCCTTTCGCAGTTTGGCATTAACTACGATATCATGAAAGCGGCTATTGAGAACAATATTTCAGAAGTGAAAAATGAAACGCCTAATGCTGATGAGGATGATTATTATAGTGGAAGACCCGAAGAGCGCAAGCAAGAGCCTGTTCGTAAGCCTGATTCAAAATCTAAAACACCTGTGCTTGATAACTTTGGAAGAGATTTAACCAAATCGGCTGAAGAAGGTAAACTTGATGCCATTGTAGGTAGAGAGAAAGAGATTGAGCGTGTTTCACAAATTTTATCAAGACGTAAAAAGAACAACCCAATCCTTATTGGTGAGCCTGGTGTTGGAAAAACTGCTATTGCCGAGGGTTTGGCTTTAAGAATTATACAAAGAAAAGTATCTCGTGTACTTTTCAATAAACGAGTGGTGATGCTTGATTTGGCAAGCCTTGTGGCTGGAACTAAATACCGCGGACAGTTTGAAGAACGCATGAAAGCGGTAATGAATGAATTGGAAAAATCACCAGATGTGATTTTGTTTATTGACGAGATTCATACCATTGTTGGTGCAGGTGGAGCAAGTGGAAGTTTGGATGCCAGCAATATGTTTAAGCCCGCATTAGCAAGGGGTGAAATCCAATGTATTGGTGCCACTACACTTGACGAGTACCGCCAATATATTGAAAAGGATGGTGCTTTGGAGCGTAGGTTCCAAATAGTAATGGTTGAACCAACAAGTCCTGAAGAAACTGTTGAGATTTTAAATAACATCAAAAATAAATACGAAGACCATCATAGCGTAACCTACGAATCAGATGCGATTGAGGCTTGTGTGAAAATGAGTAATCGTTACATGACTGATAGGTTTTTGCCAGACAAAGCCATTGATGTATTAGACGAAGTAGGAGCTAGGGTGCATCTAAGCAATATCCATGTTCCTGAAAGCATACTTGAACTTGAAAAACAAGTTGAAGAAATAAAAGTAGAGAAAAACAAAGTAGTGAAAAGCCAACGCTACGAAGAAGCGGCTAAACTGCGTGATAGAGAAAAACATTTGCTTGAGCAGTTAGAAACTGAAAAAGCCAAATGGGAAGACGATGCCAAAAACCAACGCTTCAATGTTACAACTGATGATGTAGCTGAAGTAATAGCAATGATGACAGGCATACCTGTGAAACGTATTGCTCAAAGCGAAGGCCAGCGTTTACTGAACATGGGAACTGAGTTGATGGGCAAGGTGATTGGTCAAGACGAAGCCATTAAGAAATTGGCGAAAGCTATTCAGCGCACTCGAGCAGGTTTGAAAAACCCTAATAA
>JBBALJ010000042.1:0-1660 GCA_040403075.1 Bacteroidia bacterium | reverse complement strand
AAAGGATTTGATGCAGACTTAGGCGCAAGGCCTTTGGCAAGAACCATTCAAAAGTATGTGGAAGATCCAATGGCTGAAGAGGTGTTGAAATTTGAAACAGGCGAAGGTGAAACTTTGGATGTAGATTATGACAAAGAAGCCAATCCAGATGAGTTGAAAATATCAACTGTAAAAAAGAAAGAAAAGAAGAAAAAAGACACGACAGCAGAAAAGCCAGAGAACAATTAATTTGATTCTTATAGCTGAAACCATCTGAAAGTATGGATGGTTTCGTGCTTCGCCATGACAAGACATAGGTGATGCGCCCCAGCGAAGCTGGGGCGCATCCTATTTTATACCCAATAACAATGCTAAAAGTAACACTCATTCAATTAGGCAAAACACATTTTAAGTTTGTAGATACAGGCTTTGATGAGTTTGCTTCTCGCCTCAAACATTACTGCAAGTTTGAGAGCCTATTGATTGAATTGCCTTCTCGACTTAAATCAAATCAAATTGAACAGATAAAAAAGAATGAAGCTGATTTGCTTTTAGCCAAAATTAAACCCAATGATTACATCATTTTATTAGATGAAAATGGTAAGACTTTTGGTTCAGTTGCCTTTGCCAAACACCTCGAGAAGTTATCCATTCAACATAGTCATATTTGTTTTGTTATAGGAGGTGCTTATGGATTCAATCAAGATGTATATGATAGGGCCAATGCAAAGATTTCATTGTCTGAAATGACTTTTTCACACCAACTTATTCGTTTGATTTTTGCTGAGCAATTGTATCGAGCTTTTACCATCATCAAAAACGAACCTTACCACCACGAATAGGCATGAATTGGAAAGAATTTTGGAACCAAAAGTCCTTAGAAGGAAATGCCCAAAAACAAGTGGGAAGAGTAAAGAATGGAGTAGTAATGCCACTTCAAACTTTAAGCTTTATTGCAGATGATATCAAGCAGAAAATAGACTTGCAAGCAAATGATAAACTCCTTGATGTATGTTGTGGAAATGGCTTGCTTAGTGCGGAGTTAGCCAAATATTGTAAGCAAGTTACAGCAGTTGATTTTTCTGAATTGCTCATAAATGAAGCCCAATTAAAACATACAGATTCAAACATTTTATTTAAGCAGGCAGATGCACTTAATCTTAAGCTAGATGAACAGTTTGATAAAATTGTACTCTATTTTTCATTTCAGTATTTTGATACTTACCAAAGAGGTTTTGATGTGATAAAAAATCTTAGCAAGCATATGAAGTCAGGAGCCATATTACTTATAGGAGATGTTCCTGATTTGGCTAAAAAGGATGTTTACTACGATAACTTTAGCAAGAAATTAAGATTGTTAAAACAAAATGTTTTTGGTCAAAACGATATGGGTAAATTTTGGTCTGTTGTAGAGATGAATCGTATTTGCCAGAACTTGGGACTAAAAGGTGAATTTATGCAACAAAAAAGCGAACTGCCCTTTTCAAACTATCGCTTCGATTATTTGATAAAGAAATAGTTGAATTAAATATTTTTATAATTATGCATTTCTGAAGTACTTGAATTCAGTATTACAGATTAGGTTGAAGTAATCTCTTAAATAACATGTTTCTTTTATATACTAGGCAATATCGCTATTTACGAATTTAAATTCTAACAATTCTGATATGTTAAAATAGGA
>JBBALJ010000041.1:0-27435 GCA_040403075.1 Bacteroidia bacterium | reverse complement strand
AGCCTTCTCATAATCAACTGAAAATGTTCTAACTATATTAGGATGCTAATGATCCAATACATTATTGAAAGAACCGAAAGAGAGACAAACCAATATCATTACTCAAATGAAATGCTTACCCTTAGAAACCTTGCTATTACTGCCAATATCATCGTTAAGGATTTAGTGCATTCTCACAAAGTAAAATTAAAAATGGCTGTTGAAGCCATCTAACATTTATATCAAATAAATTATAAAAATAAATAAAAAATGAAAAAGTAAGCTTACAAACGTTCATGGGCTGAACCATACAAAATGAAAATGGTTGAACTATTAAAAATAACAACCCAAGCTCAACGTGTAAAATCAATAAAAGAAGCAGGATACAATACCTTTTTGTTAAAGTCGGAAGATGTGTATATCGACTTGTTGACTGATAGTGGGACCAACTCGATGAGTGACAGACAATGGGGTGCTTTTATGACCGGAGATGAAGCTTATGCTGGTAGTAAGAGCTATTACAACTTTGAAGCATCCATTCAAAAATATTATGGATATAAATACATCATCCCAACCCATCAAGGTAGAGGTGCTGAAAATATCTTATCAAAAATTTTAATCAAAAAAGGGGATATCGTTCCAGGCAACATGTATTTTACCACCACCCGTCTACACCAAGAATTAGCCGGAGGTAAATTTCATGACATCATTGTTGATGAAGCACATGATGCCAAATCTGAATTTCCTTTCAAAGGCAATGTAGATTTGAATAAACTCGAAGCATTGGTTAAAAAATATGGTGCTGCAAAAATTCCTTATGTAAGTATTGCAACCAATGTAAACATGGCTGGAGGTCAACCTATCAGCATGAAGAACCTTAAGGAACTTAGAGCCTACACAAAGAAACAAGGTATCAGAATTATTCATGATATGACCCGTGTAGCAGAGAATGCTTACTTCATTCAACAAAGAGAAAAAGGCTACGAAAAAGCAACTATCAAAGACATAGTTAAAGAAATTTGTTCATTAACTGATGGTGCAACGATGAGTGCTAAAAAAGATGCCTTGGTAAACATTGGTGGATTTATGGCGACCAACGAATGGGATGTGTTTGAAGAAGCACGTAACATGGTTGTTGTGTATGAAGGATTACACACTTATGGTGGATTAGCTGGTCGTGATATGGAAGCCATAGCGGTTGGTATTGCTGAGAGTTTGGACGACAATCATCAAAGAGCACGTGTGGGTCAGGTTGAATACCTAGGACATAAAATGGAAGAGTTTGGTATTCCAATTGTAAAACCAATTGGTGGTCATGGTATATTCGTTGATGCAAAAGCATTCTTACCTCATTTAACTCAAGACCAATTTCCAGCACAAACTTTATCAGCTGAAATATACATCAACTCAGGTGTAAGAACCATGGAAAGAGGAATTGTATCAGCAGGCCGTAAAGCCAATGGAGACAATTACTATCCAGAACTGGAACTTGTAAGATTCAGCATCCCTCGTAGGGTTTATACGCAAGCTCACATGGATGTAATTGCTGAATCAACTGCACAGGTATTTGAGAAACGCTCTAAAATTAAAGGTTTAAAAATGGTTTACGAACCTAAATATTTAAGATTCTTTCAAGCAAGATTCGAAAAACTATGATCAATCAACAACTGATATCACCACGACATATTGCCGTTATAGGAGCATCGGAGCACGAGTCGAAGCCAAGGGGAAAAGTATTGCTTAATTTACTAAGCGGAGGATTTAAAGGTGAATTATATGGTGTAAACCCCAATCAATTGAACATGGCTGGGGTACACCATGTAAAAAAAATTAGTGATTTACCTGAAATCGACTTGGCTATATTAGCTGTTCCTGCTGCTGTTTGCTTAAGTTCTGTGAAGGAATTAGTAGGTAAGAATACCAAGGCATTTATCGTCTTCTCATCTGGCTTTGGAGAAGCAGGTGAAGAGGGAAAAACACTTGAAAAAGAATTAATAGATATCATCACCAAAGCCAATGCTTGCCTTATAGGACCTAATTGCATTGGTGTGATGAACGAGCACTATAAAGGTGTTTTCACAACACCTATTCCTGCCTACGACCCACAAGGTTGCGAGCTCATATCAAGTTCTGGAGCCACAGCTGTTTTCATTATGGAAGCAGCCATCTCAACAGGATTGAGATTCTCCAATGTATTTTCAATTGGCAATGCATCGCAAGTTTCAGCAGAAGATATCCTTGAATACATGGATAAAAACTTCAATGAAAAGAGTCCTAGAGTTAAACTTCTTTACTTGGAAAGCATTCGCAATCCGTTTAAATTAATGAAGCATGCTACTTCTCTCATTCGCAAAGGATGTAAGATAGCAGCTATCAAATCAGGATTTTCAGATGCAGGAGGCAGGGCAGCATCCTCTCATACGGGTGCGTTAGCTAGCTCCGACATTGTTATTAGAGCCTTGTTTAACAAAGCAGGCATCATGTATTGCAGTGGTAGAGATGAATTGATTTCTGCAGGCTGTATATTTCAAAGCAAAGAATTAAAAGGAAATAGAATAGCCATCATCACCCATGCAGGTGGTTCGGCTGTGATGCTCACAGATGCACTTTGCAGCCGTGGCATGGAAGTTCCTCTTATCCATTCTGAGAAATCATCTCAACTATTGGCTAAGCTTCACCCAGGATCGTCCGTATCAAATCCTATCGACTTCTTAGCAACAGGTACTGCAGAACAATTAGGACTTATCATTGATTTCTGCGAGGAACTTGAAAATATTGATGGTATCATCGTGGTATTTGGCAGTCCAGGATTGTTTAATGTAAGAGATGTATATCAAGTGTTGGATGAAAAGATGAAACATGGAAGCAAACCGATTTTCCCAGTATTGCCTTCTTTAATCAATGCCAAAGCTGAGATAGACTTATTCATTTCAAAAGGACATATCAATTTCTCTGATGAGGTTGTATTAGGAAGGGCATTACCCCATGTATACAAATGTTCAGAGCCTACATTTGGCATGACCCACTTGATGGATATGGAAACAGCTACCATACGAAGCATCATTTCGCAAGCACCTAATGGTTACCTAAAACCTGATGAATGCAGAGAATTATTGCAAGCCTGTGGGATAGATTTAGTGAAAGAATATTTGTGTTATTCAAAAGAGTCAATCAACAACATTGTAAACGAATTACAATTCCCTGTGGTGATGAAAGTATTAGGTCCTTTACACAAAACAGAAGTAAATGGGGTAACACTGAACATCCACAATGAAAGTATTTTATTTAGCGAATTTGAAAGAATGATGATGATTCCTGATGCCAAAGGTGTCATGATTCAACCTATCATAGAAGGCATTGAGCTTTATGTTGGTGCAGTTAGAGAAGGTAGCTTTGGACATTTAATTTTAGCGGGTTTGGGTGGCATTTTTGTTGAAGTATTAAAAGATGTTTCATATGGCCTTGCTCCTCTAAACAAAACTGAAACCAGCAGAATGATTCAATCATTGAAGGCTTATGAAATCATAAAGGGATATAGAAACAGAAAAGGAGTGAATGAAGATTTATTTGCTGATGCCATTATGCGCATAGCCTCTTTGGTAAACTTTGCCCCTGAAATTGCAGAACTAGATATCAACCCATTCAGAGGAACACCTAATCAACTGGTGGCCGTGGATGTTAGAATAAGAATAGACAAAACCATGTAGTATGAAAATCAAGCCCATCATCCTATTTAGTATTTTATGTATATGTTTTTTAACATACTCATTTAGTATTTACCTTCAACCGGTATTTATAAAGCAGGATGTAAGAATTGACTTACACAAAGCTGTAAATGGAAGATTGGTTTGGCAAAAATACAATTGCCAAAGTTGCCATCAGATATATGGATTGGGAGGCTATTTAGGCCCTGATTTAACCAATATTATGTCGGCCAAAGGAAAAGGCGAGCAATTGGTGAGAGCCTATGTTTACACAGGTAACGAAACCATGCCATCATACAGCCACATGCCCGAAAATGAAATAGTAGATATGCTTGAGTTTTTAAAGAAAGCTGACAAAAGTGGCTCGGCTGATTATAGAACGTTTACAGTTTCATACACTGGAATGATTGAACAAAAATGATGAAGGAAGTACATTTCGGAAAGTTGTTTTTTGTCTTGGCACTTGTAGTGTTATTAGGAGGATTGCTATTTGGCATATTATCAGCACAAGTATATATTTTTCCAAGCTTCTTAAAAGACACACTTGATTTCTCGGTAATCAGACCTCTGCATGTTTCATTGGTGGTATTTTGGATTATTATTGGCGCAACATCTAGTGTAATAAGCGGACTTCATATTTTATATCCAAACACGCTTTCAAACAAAATAGCCTCTGTGCAATTAGGCCTTTGGTTGATTGCTATCATAGGTATCATACTAGGCTATTTAAACAAAGAATTCGGTGGAAGAGAATATTGGGAATTCAACCCTTTGTGGGCACTACCTATAGCTGCATCATGGTTATTGTTTCTTTATAATTTCTTACAAACTGTACTAAAAATAAAAAGATGGCCTGTGTACCTTTGGATGTGGATGACAGGAATAGTATTCTTCCTTTTCACCTTTTTGGAAAACTACCTTTGGATATTTCCTTATTTTAGAGAGAGTATCATCACCGATATGACCATTCAATGGAAAGTGAATGGTTCATTAGTAGGTTCTTGGAATCAACTGATTTATGGAACCTCCTTTTTCTTAATGGATCGAATAAGTGGCAATGATAAAGTGGGTTATAGCAAACTCTCATTTGCCATGTATTTTTTAGGCTTATTCAATTTGATGTTCAATTGGGGACATCATATATACACGCTACCAACAGAAAATTATATTAGGTACATTGGCTATATTGTTAGCATGACTGAATGGATATTTTTCATTCGCATCATTCATGATTGGAAGAAATCGGTGAACGTGATTAAAAGCAATTATAATTACTACCCATATCGATTTTTGATGGCGGCTGATATTTGGATTTTTATCAATATGGCTCAGGCTATTTTGATGTCAATTCCCGCTTTGAATATTTACACACATGGCACACATGTAACTGTGGCCCATGCCATGGGCACTACCATTGGCATCAACACCATCATTTTATTATCGGCTTGCTGCATCATATTTAGCACTAAAAATATTTCTTACCTCAAGCCAAGTACTAGTTTAAACATCGTTTTCTGGACCATACAAGCAAGTTTATTTGTATTCTGGCTTTCATTAAATATTGCAGGCATACAAAAAGGTATTTGGCAATTGAGCACCCCTCTCCTATCGCACCATGAGATGATGATAAAACTAGCTCCTTGGTTTGCCATTTTCACTTTTTCAGGATTGGTATTAATGCTATCACTGTCTTTACTAAGTTTTTTATTTATCTACAATTACATCAAAACAAATCTTATAAAGCCATGAACTCCATATTATCAAACACCCAAACCGCATTCAAATACAAAACGGATGCGAATTTGAAACAAACATTCTTTGTGTTTTGGTTATTAAAATACCCCCTATTGGTGAAGCTTTTGACGGGTGGAGCCAATTTGATATTGAAATACAACCTACCTCTAAAATTCTTAATCAAGCATACCATTTTTAAAGTATTTTGTGCGGGTGAAAACCTAAATGATGCTTTGCATACCATTGATGAATTGGAAAAATACAAAGTGAAATCGGTATTAGATTATGTTTCAGAAAATGAAAGCAATGCAGAAGGGTATAAACTCAATGCCAAACGCATCATCAACAATATCAATACTCTTTCAAAATCTAATCCAGGCAATTATGTAAGTATAAAAATCACTGGCCTTGAGGATTTGGATTTATTGAAGGCCGTAAACGATTATCAAAACATTCGAAACAAAACTTACAGTGATAGACTTGAAACACTTATACAGTCTATTGATGAGATTTGCAGTGCCGCTTATGAAAATGATGTAATCGTATTTTTTGATGCTGAGGAGCGATGCGTGCAAGATGTATACGACTATATTGTAGAGATGATGATGGAAAAATACAACCAAACGAAACCCATTGTTTACAATACCCTTCAGATGTATTTAAAAGATAGAATCGACTATTTGAATAAGCTATTGGTTTCGGCTAAACAAAAAGAATATTTGCCAGGCGTAAAACTTGTAAGGGGAGCTTACTTAGAAAAAGAACGAGAACATGCAGCAGAAAAAGGTTTGCCTTCTCCGGTTTTTGACACCAAAGAAGAAACCGATAATTCATTTAACACAGCAGTTAAAATTTGTATTGATAATTCCTCATTTGTTCATACCTGTATTGCTAGTCACAATGAAGAAAGCATCAATTATTCTATGCAATTGATAAATGAAAAAAATATTAAGGATGCTAAAAAGAAAGTAGTATATTCTCAACTACTTGGCATGAGTGATAATATTTCATTCAACCTTGCCCATGCTGGATACGAAACCTCAAAATACTTGCCTTATGGCGAAATAAGAAAGGCTGTCCCATACTTGATTAGAAGAGCAGAAGAAAACAAATCAGTAAATGGACAAATAAACCGTGAGGTATTATTACTAGGCAACGAAATTGAAAGGAGAAAGAAGCAGCATGCTTAGTATCACCAAAATATTTAAGTTTGAAGCCGCTCATGCCATATCGTGCTATGATGGAAAATGCAAAAACATACATGGACATAGTTATGAACTGCATGTAACTGTATCTGGCAAAGACTTAAATGAATCCAACATGCTGATTGATTTTAAGGATATGAAAAAAGTGGTGGAAGACCTTGTCATTAGGGACTTCGACCATTCCTTAATGCTGAAGGAAAATGATAAAAACAAAAGCAGTAGCAGCAAACTCGACACTAAAATCCTATGGTTAGAAGAGGAACCCACTGCCGAATTTATGTTGTTAGAAATATTAAAAAGAATAGGTAAACAATTCCCTAAAAACATTAACCTGAAACGATTGAAACTATATGAAACCGCCACTTGCTATGCTGAGTGGGATATGGATTGAAATTATTAAAAACTTAGCAACAAACCCACAAAGAACATATTAAAATCAGTATCTGAATTAACATTTTGATATGACTTCAAATTGCCGGTGGTATTATCAAAAATAATGCTTTCAGGATTGATAATTTTAGCCACTTTACCATAGTTTCTTTGGTAGCGTAATTCCCATTTAATACGTTTACTAACTTTTATTTTTATACCTCCACCCCATCCATAAATACTCGTTACATCCCCATCTATATTATCAGTTTTAGTTTGCTTCGTATTATTCACATCGTAGAATTTTAAGTTTTGACGAGTATAATAAAAACGCCATCCGTAATATACATTTCCGAAAACCGATACTGGCAAATCAGGAAAAAGGTCTAAATCCAGATAAGGGTACCAACCATAGGCATTGCTATTAATGGCAATACTTGCGCTATTAGGTAATGAAGTACTTTTGCCTCCAAAATACAAATAATCAAAACCAAGACCACCATACAACGCAAGTGGCAAATTAAGTTTTTTGATGGTATTGAAACCCAATTTAAACGAAAATCCAATGCCATTAGAGATATTATCATTGGTTCCAATGCCATTGGCATAATTTAAAGCTGCGCCAAATTGCACTCTTCTTATATCAGATAAAGTATCTACTTTACTCTTGGGGGGAGTCACCCTTGAATTTACTGCGGAAGTATCACCCTTGATTTTACCAGAAATGGTCGTTGGGTTCTGCTGCGCATACAAGCGACAGCTTATAAATAGAATGAAAGTATAGGTAAGTAGTTGTTTCATAGGTTTAGCAAATATATTAATTCATGAATAATAAAAACCTTGCCAAAAACTATCTCCCCTTACAATTACTTATACAAAACTCAGCCATGGTTCGATCTTCGGCTGATAAGCCAGAGAAACCTAATACATTTTGAAGTAATGGTGTGGCCCTGCTGCAATTGCCTTGCTTGTAATACGCCACACCTAAATTCCACTCAATATCAGGATTATTTGGGTTGATTGAATTGGCAATAATCAAATGATCTACCAAGGAATTCACATATTTTTTATCACTGCTTTTTTCAACCATGCTTTTGTATGCCTCAGCAGCATACAAATGTCCGTTTAACAAACTTGGTTCCAAGTCGCAACATTTCTCGAAAAGCTTAATAGCCGCATTGATACTACCTTGTCTAAACTGTATGGCTCCCAATCCAATATAGGCCTCTGCAAGGTTTTTATCTTCTTTAATGGCTGCATTGTAATAGAAACTTGCACTGTCTATATACACATTTTGATAGCTTGTATCAGATACGGATTTCGAATTGTAATACTGTGCCAATACCAAATAAGCAGGCGATTTTTTAGTGGCTGTTTGAATACTTTTTAATGCATAGACCCTGGCTTTTTCAACATCTCTTACCGACAAGTAAAAACTTGCTGCTGCACTGTTATTATCCATTTCATTTTCACTATCTGATTTATAAAATGGATTAAACACCTTATTTATGATTTGAGAAAAACCATTCTTCTCAATGCTTGAAAGAGCTGAAAAAACTATAGATGCGGATTGGGTTCCTTTCTGCTTCATAAATACCGAAACCAAAGGATCAACAAACTGAAGGGTATAATTGCTATCATTATACAGTGCTGTTTGAAGACTATTAAACTGACGGTTTAATAGGACAATGGCACTGAAATGGTATTGACTATCCAAGGCTTTAAAAGCATCATAATTATTATAGGCCATGGCATTGGTTTGAAAAAACTCAGATGGAAAAACATCTAAATCTCGCAAATCGAAAAAAGTTTTAAAATCAGGTTGCAAGCGATACATTAAGTATGACGAAGAAAGATAATCAGTAAAGACTTTGCCTTTCGTCAATTGATGCTGTTCCAAATATTTTGCAGCCCCTTCAGGGTTATTGTTTTCTAATATCCCCAATCCATACCTGTCATTGCTTTTGCTCATCTTGTAATAGGTATTATCAACGACCAAAATATAGAGGGCTATACCAAAGGCCACAGCCATCATGCTAATGGAAGTAGTAATCATAACTGACTTCTTAGTTTTGCTTTCAATAAAGTTGATTAGATATTGAAGGAAGGCAGCCACAAAGGGGGCACTCATCAAAAAGAAAAATACTATGTTACGATAGGCGGTAGAAGCTAAAAATGCAAAAGCAAAAAGCATAACAATGTTTCCCAAACCAACCTTGTCAATAAGCGTTTCTACTTTTTTGGCTTTGTTTTTTTGAAACCAAAAAAAGGCAATCGCAATGATACTTAGAATGAATAACACAAATGAGATATATGCCTCCTTTTGCCAAAAATCGTATTGGGTATAATCAGATAATTCTGTTGTAAATTTATTTGCTTCTAATTGAGAAAATATCTCAAAAGGTTTAGCCATCATTTCAATGCCATAAGGATTAATAGCCGTTGAAAGAATACATAACAAGGCTACAATACTTAACTGAATAGGTTTTGCTTGCTTGAGTCTTATATATTCAAGCCAAGCACAGCTTGCATATACCAAAAGAATAATGATACCCAATCCAAAAGCCTCATGCATATTGGTCCAGCAAAGTTGCAAAGGTACTAGTAAATACAAGGCTTTACTATTTGAATGTCTGTATTTATTAATCAGATAAATAAACAAAAGTGAAAACAAATGAGACAACATTTCAGGACGACCAATCATACGGTAACTCACTCCCAAAAGCACGACCATTGAAACCCAATAAGAAATGGTATTATTATATGATTCAGCAAACAAACGTTGATTAATAAGTTGGATATATTTCAATAGTAGCAAGAGAATACAAATACTTACCATTGCTTGCAAAACATAAATATACTCGGGACCAGCTACATTACTAATAATTGCAGCTATCACCTCAAAACCCCATTTGATGTTTACCCATTTTGCCCCTTCATAGGTATATGAAAACACATCTTGCACAGGTACTTGCTTGTGTTCAAGTATCCATTGACCGGTTCGAATTTGCCACCACAAATCTGGCTCTCGCAGAGATTTTAGACTAAAGGCTATGGTAAGCAATAAGAGTAGTGCAAAGAGAATTCTATTCAACCAATGTTGGATATTCGTTTTCATATTATCAATAATAAATGAAATTTTGAATTACACAAAATTTGAATGAAAATGAATCTTGATTACTAGCAAAATTTTGAGGTTTCAAAGCAGGTTGGATATCTTTTTCACATAGTATACTTGTCAAAATACAAACGACATTCATAAAATCTGCCAGAAAATATTTTTGATTTTTTGTGTATGGTGTGCTGAGCGGAGTCGAAGCATAGACAAGCATACTTGGCTCATGCCTCTCTAATCTATTGCGGCTCTTTATTTCTTCATGACGGCTTAGTATGCGCTGCAAGAAAAAAGCAAATTACATTTTCAAAGAGGTGACTTCAGTCTTTTGCTGCTACGCTGATTTTTTTATCAAGACAAAAGAAAGCTGTTTTTTTTGTTTGTTATTCTTTCTAAACTCCCTTCAAACAACTTTATGACAGACTCATTTTCACAGCCGCACAAGTGGAAATTGCCGCGTTATTGCAATACATCCACAAAAAAATCCCCTATAAGTTTTTATGCTTACAGGGGATTGAATAAATATTTGAAAAATTGATTAAGGTGTCATTGTAATAATACCATCGTTGGTATTTACATCTATTACAGGATAATCGTTAAAATCAACAGATCCATCACCATTTAAATCTGTTACATAATAACCCAAATCGCCATTGTTGGTGCTAATATCCAATTCAGGATAATCGTTAAAATCAACCGAACCATCTTGGTTAATATCACCTGTATAGATGGCATATTTACCGGCTCCTACAAGTGATAAATTATCGGCAAAAGCTTTTGAAATACTATTACTAAAATTATAACTAGTACCTGAACCAGATGCAGTTAATAATACTGGACTTGCACTCCAAGTTTCTATAGAGTTACGGTGTCTAATAACTATATAGTAAGAGTTTCCATTGGCACCAGCAGGAAAAGTAAATGTACCTAATCCAGCTGTAGTAATTGTGCCTGTTAAACTAAATTGTTTGGCATAAGGAGCAGTGCTTGAATGTAATTCTACTGTTATGGTATCTGCAATATTTGCAGGGCTAATGCCATCGGCACTAAATGGTGCTGCAATCATTGAACCTACTCCATCATTGTATAAGCCTTCTAAAAGAACAGTTAAATTTAGTATAGGATTACAGAAATTAACAGTTAAATTTAATGTGGCTGCACTATCACATCCAACGGCATTGGTTAAATGAACCACGTAAGTTCCTGCAGCATTAAAACTTGTATTGTTCCATGTATAAGGTAACAAATTAGAACATATCGTGATGTTGGTTGAACTGCTGCTTGGCTGATTAACATAAGCCGTAATAGAAGTTTGCACAGATGGACAAACTCCATTGTTTGCCACAACCGTAAAGACTGTAGTTGATGTAATATGTGCATCGCAACGCTCGTTGGTTCCAAATATATAATCAGCAGTATCTAAAGCAACTGTTGGAGAAGCCGACCAAGTGAAATAAGCAGAATTATCAGATGAAAAAGCTCTCCAAGTTGGAAATCCTGAAACGCAATAAGAAGGATTAAATGACCCAAAAGTTCCAATAGAAACACTTGTTAATGGAGCCTTCACAGTTAAAACGCCACTCATATTATTAGAGCCATCCCAGAAACCGCCACCGGTAGTTTGACTAAATCCACCATATTGATAAGATCCGTTTCCTAGTTTATAACGGAAAGTGTAATAATAAGTTCCTGCTGTTAAGCCTGAAAAAGCACCCATGTATTCATCTGTTCCATTTCCACATGCCGAACAAAGAGGATTCTATGTTGCATTTTGCCAATTGGTCCAAGTAGATGGATTGGTATTGGTGGTGCTGTAGCCATATTGCACGGTAATGCCGGCACCTTGTCCAAAAGCTTCTGTTAAACCTGCTTCATATACTTGTCCAAATACTACTAATGTATCCATTGGTCTTGAGCACAAAGAAGCCGATTGAGGATATTGTAAATTAACCCATCCCAAACCTGAATTTAAAGAACCATTATTTAAAGCATTTCCACTACCAACACCAAAAGAAGAATAATTAGAAAAATTGCTTAAACCATTAAAAGATTGAACATATGGAGATGAACCAGAAGCTGAACTTGCAGATGCTCCATACCAATTATTGTCAAAAATGTTCTTAGCAGAAACATAAGAATTAGATCTGTTGAAAGAAGTTAATTCATCAGACGCGTTCCATTGTAGTGAGAAGTTGGCAATACTTCCTCCGGCAACATCTTCTTTTATTGTCCAAGTTTTATTTACTGCATTAGAACCTAAGACACTTCCATTAGCCGATACTCCATTAACAACTGCAACTTGGAAATTATCCATAGTACCTGAGTTTTGTAACATAACTGGATTATATGATGAACTTGTTCCTACTGGAAATTTCATCGAACCAGTTCTGCCTGAAGTACCCAAATTATTTATTTTTAACAATCCACTACCTTCTGTAACCACATAAGAAGCAATACTTCCATTGCTAATTGTAGCAGAATTGCCAATAGTTAAATTATTATTACCTAAGAAAATATTACCCGAAGTTAAGTCCAATGAATTGTTTACTGTCATATTGCCACCTAATGTTAATCCCAATGAATTATTGATTAAAGTAACATTGTTTGAATTGATTGCTGCGGCAGTTGATTGTCTTCTCACGTTTCCTTCAAAAAATATAGAAGCGGCACTACTATTTAAAGTACCATAATTGTTTAATTCAGTTCTTACTTCTAAGACTTCACTTGAAGACATTGAATGAGTAGCACTCGGCATTAATGCATATCCACGAATATTTAAAGAGCCTGAGTAAGTTCCTGAATATATATTTGCTTCGTTCTTAGTAGTTGGAGCCGTTCCAGAAACTGATCCTGCTGTTTGCGAACCAGTGTTCCAAGAACTTCCATTCCAATAAGAAGGCGCATAACAAAATACTTGATTGGCGGTGGCAACAGTAGCGGCAACATTATAATTAACAGCAGCTGCAGAATTACCTGAACCATCTGTATAATTAAATCCAGCTTGAGGAGCTGATGAATTAAATTTCCAAGCAAAATTTGGTGTGGCACTTGATGAAAAAGAGGCCGTATTGGTTAGAACCAGCGTAAAACACTTAACCGTTGAATTGGCTGGAATAGTTGTACCTGAACCTGCACCTACACTACTAATAATTTTCCTAAAATAGGTTGTACCTGTGTTTACAACATTGTTTGCACCAGATTGTTGAGATACCGCCATGCCACTTGAAGGAGATGTTAATGACAAGGTGCCTCCGTTTGCCCATGCCGAATTAAACAAAAAGGCAATTGTTCCACCTCTTACTTCAAAAGGTGTAGAACTAGGGTTATAAATATTTACATCAAATTGATAAGTATTAGCACTTACTAATTTTTCATTTTCTAATCTCCATTCAAACTTAGGTAACAACGAATAATTATAAGTAGCATAAATAATTGAGCCATCATGCCAAATTGAGTTACTACCAATAGCAAAAAGATTATAATTAGTAAAGTCTGAAAAACCACTAAATGATTGTGTGTAAGGATTTGATCCAACTGCCGCACTTGTAGCGCCTGCAATCCAATAATTATCATTTATTATTCTTGTAGATACGTAAGAGTTGTTTCTATCAAAAAATGGTAACTCATCGGCAGCATTCCATTGAAATGTTAAATTAGTATTACTACCTCCAGCAACATCTTCATTTATTTTCCAAAACAAATTAACTGCATTGTCAGGAGAACCAGTTTGAGATACTGAAACTGAATAATTGTCTGTAGTGCCTGCATTTTGTATCATTATAGGAGTATAAGAGGTGCTGATACCAATTGGAAACGAGAAAGACGTACTTCTTCCTGTTGTTCCTAGGTTATTTATTTTCAACATACCACTTCCGTCCGAAACAACATATGATGAACTGCTTGCATTACTAATAGTACCTGCATTTCCAATAATCAAATTGTTGCTTCCTAAAAAGATATTTCCTGCTGTTAAATTCAAACTATTTAGAACCGACATATTACCACCAATTGATAAACCCAATGAATTATTTAAGGTAATATTATTTGAAGTTAAAGAGGCATAGGTCGTTTGTTTTCTGATAGAACCAGAAAAGTTAATTGCACCCGAACTACTATTTAATGTTCCATAATTATTAAATTCTGTTCTTACTGTAATAGATTCGCTAGAGGCCATATTATGAGTAGCTCCTGACATTAATGCATATCCACGAACATCCAAATTCCCATTGTATGTCCCAGTATATATATTTGCTTCTTGGTTGCTACTTGGAGTAGAGGTTGATGCTGACCCTGCTGATTGAGAACCGGTGTTCCAAGCACTGCCAGTCCAATAAGAAGGAGTAAAACAATAAACTTGATTAGCAGATGCTGCAGTAGGAGTTACACTATAATTAACTGCAGTTGCACTATTTGAACCAACTGAATAATTAAATCCAGCTTGAGGTGCTGAAGAATTAAATTTCCAAGCAAAATTTGGTGTATAGCTAGTAGAGAAGGCTGCGGTATTTGTAACAATTATGGTGTAACATCTTACCATTGAATTTCCTGGTATAGTGGTTCCAACACCTGCACCTACATTATTAATAACTTTTCTTAAATAAACCGTTCCTGTTGAAACAACGCTAGTTGCTCCTCCTTGTTGTCCAGCTGACATTCCGCTTAAACCCGCAGGAGTTGATATAGACAGGGTTCCGCCATTTGCCCATGCTGCATTATATAAAAAGGCGATTGTGCCTCCTCTTATTTCAAATGGGCTCGATCCTGTATTATAAATATTTACATCAAACTGGTAAGTATTGGCGTCTACCATCTTTTCATTTTCTAATCTCCATTCAAATGTTGGTAACGGATTTAAAGAACCATTATTTAAAACTCCATTACTTCCAACACCAAAGAAGCCATAATTTGAAAAATCTGTAAATCCACTAATTGTTTGTGTGAAAGGAGATGAACCTGATGCAGAACTAGTTGAGTTCGAATACCAGTTATTGTCAGATGTCTTTAATGCAGCTATATAAGAACTTGTTCTGCTGAAACCTGCTAATTCATCACTCGCATTCCATTGTAGTGATATATTAGCAATACTACCCCCTGATACATCTTCTGTAATTGACCATGATCTGTTTACTGCATTTGTAGTTAAGGCACCACCTCCTGATGTCACACCGTCTCCAACTGCAACTTGAAAATTATCAGCAGTGCCTAAGTTTTGTAAAGTTATTGGATTGTATCCTGATGAAGTTCCTACTGGAAAGGTAAAAGCAGAAGTTCTACCCCCTGAACCAAGGTAATCTACTTTAAACTTGCCAGTACCATTGATAACAACATAAGAGTTACTACTTCCATTAGAAATGGTAGCAGCACTACCAACAGTAAAATTAGTATTACCTAGAAATATTTTACCCGAAACTAAATTCAAATTATTTGTTACCAAAGTTGGACCAGACAAGTCTAGTCCGAAGCTATTATTTACAGTTATATTATTTAATGTCATACCTACATTAATGCTTTGCTTTCTAATCGTACCGTTAAATAATAGGTTTCCAGAACTATTCACTGTGCCTCCATTTCCTATTAATTCAGTTCCTATAGTTATGGTTTCATTTGACGTTAAATTATGTGTAGCGCCAAACATAATATTATAGCCTCTACAAGTTAAATTTCCTGAAACATTTCCAGTATATACTGTAGCCTCATGAGCAAATGTAGGTGTAAATGAAGTATCTAATCCAGCCCGTGGGGTTTTTGATGTCCATGCTGAGCCATCAAAATATACAGGAGTAAAGCAATATATTTGATTAGGAATTCCGATACCAGTATTAGATACCGCACTTGCATTATTTCCCGCACCATCCGTGTAATTAAAACCTGCGGCAGGAGAGGCATTAAATTTCCATGCAAATTTTGGGGGAGCGGTATTTGAAAAGGCTACCGTATTGGTTAATACTATGGTAAAGCATTTTACCAAAGAATTGGCAGGTATTGTGGTGCCCGTTCCAGCACCAACTGTGTTAATAACTTTTCTAAACCAGGGTTGTGCTGATGCTGTTTTCTAAGTAAAACTTGCCACACCAGATAATTGTCCCGAAGCTAATGAACTTGAGGGTGTGCTTACAGTTATTGTACCAACTGTGGAGCCGTTTTTTATCCATAGAGAGTCAAAAATAAAAGCAATGGTTCCACCTCTTAATTCAAATGCACTAGCACTTGCATTATAAAGATTAACATCAAATTGGTAGGTTGTTGAACTTGTTTTCTGCTCATTCTCCATTCGCCATTCAAATGAAGGCACCTGAGCAAAAGCAATGGCACTCAATACCGCGAGTACAATTGTTGAGAGTAGTTTTTTAGTCATAGTAGGTAGTTTGTTTTTAATTGTTATATCAAATGTATTGATTAATGTCATATTTCAAAATTTTAACTTGACTTTTTGCAACTAAATTTGATTGTCGAGCGTCTCGAAAACTTAATAAAAAGAACATTGCGCCAAATACATTAATTTTCAGGCAACTTGAATAGAAAATAACCATTCAAAAAAAATTTCAAAAAAAAGTACGGATAAAAAATGAATTAATAAAAGTTAAAATCACACACTGTTTCAACTATAAATCAATGGTAAATTATTGACATAAATAGTCAAACACCTTATTATTAAACAATATTTGAACTAAAATACAGGTATGTTAAAGTTAAAAAAGATTAATTAGCTAAGATGAAACCCATATTATTCAAACCTCAATGCATCAATTGGATCTAGTTTGGATGCTTTTATAGCTGGGTAAATTCCCGAAACAACCCCAACCAACACACATAATAAAATACCTCCTGTTACCCATAACCAAGGTATGATAAAACCTCCTCCTACAAAGGAAGAAACAATATTCCCAATGCTAATTCCAAGTATGATGCCACCCAATCCACCAAGCTGACAAATAACGATGGCTTCAATTAAAAACTGACTTTTTATTGCACCCTTGGTAGCACCTAAGGCCTTACGGATTCCTATTTCACGTGTGCGTTCTGTTACCGAAACCAACATAATATTCATCAAACCTACTGCAGCACCCAACAAAGTTATGAATCCAATTATGGTAGCCGCAAGTGTAAAATATTGCAATTGGTCTAAGAGTTCGTTAGCAATATTATCAGCTTTGTAAATTTCAAAATTATCATCTTCATAAGCCTTCAATCCACGTATCCTTCTAAACAATCCTTTGGCATCTTCTGTAGCCATATTCATTTTGCTTACATCATCCACCGCCATTGTTATCACTGCACTCATATTGCCTTTATTAAACACCTGATAGGCATTCATCACAGGAATAATAACCAACCTATCACCACCAAATCCTGAAGCATTGCCTCTTTCCTTCAATACCCCAACCACTCTATATTTAGCTGCACCCACCATGATGCTTTCACCCACGGGCATCTTGTTATTTTTAAACAATTTGGTTTTTATCTCTTTGCCAATGATGCAAATATTAGTAGCGGCCTTGGCCTCTCTTGCACTGAAGTTACGTCCTAATTCAATATCATATCCTGATACTTTAAGGTAGTTTTCATCACCTCCCATTACCATCACATTGGGTTCGGTTTTGTTGCTTTGAAATTTTATGGTACTTGCGAAACTGGCATTTGCAGAGATTGAAGATGTGCCTGGATAATTGAACTCGTTTACAAAACTAACGGCTTCCTCTTTTTTGATAAGCTCATAGCTATTTACAGAACGTCCGTGTTGCCTCCGTTTACGCCCCCCTCCAGGGTTTTTAATATTGAAGGTATTGGCTCCCATATTGGAAAAATTCTTATTGATAGAGGACTTGATACCATCAATAGCCGTAAGAATTCCCACCAAGGCCGTTATACCAATAGATATAATCAAAGCTGTTATCACAGCCCTAAGCATATTCCCCTTGATAGAAGTGAAAGAGATTTTTATGTTTTCAGCTAAAGTCAATGTCCAAAACTATGGATTAAACATGAATTAGGCGAGAAAAATTTATAAGCGGAAAAATCTTTGCTATTTACCCCGATTTAGTATTTTGCATGAATTATGGTACATATTGAATTAAACCGAGTAGTTGGTGATTTTGGTTTTGAAGCCAAAGACGCAAACGGACACATTGTAAAG
The DNA here is from genome assembly GCA_040403075.1 of Bacteroidia bacterium. Classification (GTDB taxonomy): domain Bacteria; phylum Bacteroidota; class Bacteroidia; order UKL13-3; family UKL13-3; genus RGVD01. The sequence goes on along the minus strand of JBBALJ010000041.1, from coordinate 9,195 downwards.
CTTGATACCACCGAAGTAAATGGCGGAAATAATTTTGGAGCAAGTCCCATGCAAACCTTGTTAATGGCATTAGGAGGTTGTTCTGCCATTGATGTGGTTTCAATACTAAACAAGCAACGCCAAACCGTTGTTGATTTCAACATTAAAATAGATGCCGAACGTGAGCAAGGCAAAGAGCCTGCCTTATGGAGATATGTAAAAATTCATTTCTTCCTGAAAGGTGAATTGGATTACGATAAAGCACACAGGGCTTGCCAACTCTCTATGGAGAAGTATTGCTCTGTTGGGACCACGCTTATGTTGGCAGGTTGTAAAATAGACTGGGAGCTTCAAATTAGTGAATAAATAGGTTTTCAGAATAAACATAAAGCTATTTGCTTTCTTTAGTTTTGAGGCATAATTTCTTTCTACATGAGAATTCATTTTATATCTATAGGCGGTGCAGTGATGCATAACATGGCCATTGCCTTACACAAAAAAGGTTACCATGTTACAGGCAGTGATGATGAGATATACGAACCCGCTAAAAGCCGTCTTGAAAAATACGGACTCTTGCCTAAATCTTTTGGTTGGAATGAATACAATATCACTTCTGACATTGATGCCATAATCTTGGGTATGCATGCCCGAAAAGACAATCCTGAAATGATTAAAGCATTAGAGTTAGGTCTTAAGATATATTCTTTTCCTGAATACATGTTTGAGCAAACCAAAGATAAACTCAGAATTGTAGTGGGAGGAAGTCATGGTAAAACCACCACCACGGCCATGATTCTGCATGTATTAAACCAATATAAAATTGAATTTGATTATTTGGTGGGCTCTCAATTGGAGGGATTCGAAACCATGGTAGGATTTAGCAAGGATTCGAAAATAGCCGTGTTTGAAGGTGACGAGTACCTAACCAGTGCCTTGGATTTAAGACCAAAGTTTCATGTATACAAAGCTGATGTAGGCATCATCACAGGTATTGCTTGGGACCACATGAACGTGTTTCCAACCTTTGAAAACTATGTAGATCAATTTAAGATTTTTGTTGAAGGCCTTCCTAAAGAGGGTTCCATCATCTATTCTGCCGATGACAAAGAGGTTTTAAAACTCATTGAAAAGTCAAACATTACTGCAGAAAAAATCCCATATTCAACACCTAAATTTGAAGTGAATGATGGCAAATTCTCATTCAATATGGAGGACATTACTTACCATATTTCATTTTATGGAACGCATAACCTTCAGAACATGATGGCTGCCAAACATGCTTGTAAAAAAGCGGGTTTAAGCGACCAGCAATTCTTCGAGGCCATACAAAGTTTTAAGGGAACAGCCAAGAGATTGGAGACCTTATACGAAGACGCTCAATGCTGCATTGTAAGGGATTTTGCACATGCACCATCCAAACTAAGGGCCACTGTAAATGCCATGAGGGAGTTGCACCCTGAAAGGATATTAATAGCCGTTTATGAACTTCATACCTATAGCAGCCTTAACAAAGAATTTTTACCACAATATAATGGCAGCATGGACAAGGCTGATGTGAAAGCAGTATTGTTTAGCAAACATGCCCTTGAAATGAAAAAAATGCCCATGCTTGATGAGAAGGAAGTAGCCAAACATTTTGGGGAAGGGGTAAAAGTGTTTTCAGACAAAAACCAATTGAGAACATATATTGAGCAACAATATAGCAAGCATGAATCTTTGTTATTAATGAGTAGCGGAACTTTTGATGGTATGAATTTGGAGTTTTAGTAATAGTAACAAATATTATTCTGATACAATGATTTTGAATGTATTACAAAAGTTGCTATTAAAAAATTTTACAAAATACAAACCATACTTAAACTCTCTAATTGATATTGTATTTGGTTGCAAAGCAATTATATTACCAGTTGACATTAATTGCCCTGATAAGTTTGATATTTCATAAATGCCGCGTTCAGAGCTTTCTAAATGTATTAATTCATTAGCTGGATTTGGATAAATATTTATAAATGGTTTTATTTTTGCAGTTTCTTTATTGCTCGCAAAACCCGCAGGAAAACCAGTAAACACAGCCAACTGGTCAAAGGTATCTTTATTGGTTATACCAAAACCATTTTCTGCATCTTTAAATTTGAAAGTATTGAAGAACATTGAATCAAGTACTTTCCAAGTGTATCCATTATCAAAACTTACTTTTGTTGCAGGCATTCCTGTTTTATTATATGTAGTAGAAGCAACAAAAAATCCTACATTATTATTTGTGGCTTTTACATATTCAATATTTCTAATAGCTTCTATACTTGTTTCTTGCCAGGTTTTACCGCCATTTGCGGTTCTTAATAATATGGTTGAATTATCATTTAAATTTTTCGTCAAGTATGAAAATAATCCATTTAATGAATCCGAAAATGCTAATCCTGTATAGGATAAAATATTAGACTTGTTTATACTAATAGTATCCCAATAAGTTCCATAATTTCGACCTACTATAATATTTTTATTAGAGTTTGTGCCAGTTTTAGTTGATATATTAGTTAAAAAAATTGTACCACCAACTAATGAAACTTTATCACCAATATTATCATAAACTTTTATGTTTATATTTTTGCAAGGTACTCTATGCCAAGAATTAAGACCATTAACAGTTTGCCAAATTTCTTGACAACCACTGCTAGTATCATCTCCAAAAATAAAACCTGTTTTTTCATCATACATTTTCATATAAGATGGTAGTGCATTTTTAAAAGCTGTATCGTTTCCATCATTTATGTTGTAAATTTTCCATGAGTTTGCGTAATCATTTGATATATGAAGTTTATTTTTTTTTAACAAATTCGAATACTTAATCTGCAATAAGGTAGAATCATTCATTATTGCTAAATATTTATTACCCAAAGCTGATACAAGTGTAAATGTAGCACCAGTATCTTTGCTTAGCCTGATGCCATTATCATTAACCCAAATGTATTTCTTGCTAAAAAAATCTATACCGCCAATTGATGATATATATTTATCAGTGCCAATTTTACTAAAAGTCCATTGGGCTCTAGTAATTTTATTAGAAAGTGCTAAAAGAGTTACTAAAATAATGAGTCTAGTTTTCATAATTTAATGGATAATTTAAACACTAACAGGCAATTATATGTTACCTGTTAGTACTTTTTGTTTTTATTTTTAGCAAGGCCAAATATCTATTGTTTTGTTTACAGGGTCAAAATCAACTCTTAAGCAATTACAAGGGGCATCATAACCTGGGAAAGTAATAATTGTAGAAGAGCCAGATGAATTTGGAAAAACTATTTGAGGTGTATCTCCAACTTTAATTACCAACGCAGTATTAGATATTGAAGTACCCGGTATATGATAACCTTGTTGCAAAGCGAATGTTGTAATATTGATTTCAAAAGAGGTGTTTGAATTTATATTACCCCATTTACCAAAATTTGTGTACTCGTTCGTTCCGATTTGATTTCCTGTTTTTGTATCAGTAAATGTAAACCATAAACTAGCATTAAAATCACAATTTGAATGGTTTGTTATCGTCCAAATTTCACATGTAATCATACTTTCCAAAGGTATTGGCTTTATTTGTCCTTGGTCACCAAGATGAGGAGGTGGAGGCTGGGCTATAAGTGGGTTTGCAAATATTGTTAGTGTTCCTAGCAATAATATTTTAAGTAATTTTTTCATTTTGTTTTTAGTTTTTATTTGTTTGATTACTCTATTAAGTTTTCAGCATCCCTTTGTTTTGTATATAATCGATTAATACATAACAAATGTGAAAAAAAAAACGATTAGCAAATTAAAATGTTATTAATTATTTAAATTTATCTATTTTAACTGCATAATAGCCTTTTTCAGTTGCAAAATAATCTATTTGGTCTAAACTTCAAATCACCCAAATTATTTAGGATTATTTCACAATAACACCTTAAATTTACAACAAGACTTGCTATTAATACACCATTGGGGAAGGGGTAAAAGTGTTTTCAGACAAAAACCAATTGAGAAAATATATTGAGAAGCATTATAGCAAATACGAAAGTTTGTTACTAATGAGCAGCAGTATTTTTGATGGCATGAGTTTGGAGTTTTAATTTGTATTTGTGCTTGCTCAAATTCTCCCATAAATATGTATTTTTGAAATATGGATAAGCCAAAAGATTTTAAACTAGATCGTACCGCTTTTAAAAAGCAAAGCCTCACAGAGGCTGATGATAATTTGGCTTATTGGCAAAGCAAAACTTATGAAGAAAGACTTGCGGCAGCATTCTACCTCAATAGTGTTGCCTATAATTTTGATATTAACAATCCACCAAGAATGGACAAGTCTGTTTTTAATATGCGTAAGCACGAGAAATAAGCCTCATCATCATTATTTTTCTATTCACATTCAAAGATTTTATAACAAAAATTCTCGAAAATGAACCTTTAACCTATAAAACCATTTTCTAGCAGATTTTATGAATGTCGAAAGTAATGCAATCCGAGCACGAAGTCGATTTTCGCAGTGCGTGCAAAAAGATTTCAAGCCATGGTTTGTGCTGCCTTTTAGGTTTTGCCATGTGAAGTGGGCTACGCATGGAGGCAAAACATAAACAGCGGCAAGGAGAAATCTTTTTAATCGAAACGTTCATTGAGCGGAGTCGAAATGGCGTTTCGACTCCGCTCAACGACCATAAGGCACCTTGATTCCGATTAATCGGAAGAAGCATTTTTGTTTCCTTTTGATGCCTCAAAAGGAAAATGAAAAACAAGTAGATAATTGATTGTTTAGCCGAAGGCTATATAAATATTGAATAGTAAGTCTTATGAATATACCGAAATTCTTGCAGGCGGGGACGCCTGCAAGGGCATCAAGTAACATCCCCCTAACCTCCGTTGGCTAACGGAGAAATGTCTACCGAAGAAAAACAAAAACCCCAATTCAACAAATGAATTGGGGTAATTTGCGTTTAACTTAACTATGAAAAAACTAACCTCTTTTCTCTTTAATACGAGCTGCTTTACCAGTAAGTGCACGTAGGTAAAATAAACGTGCTCTACGCACTTTACCACGGCTCATTACTTCAATTTTGTCGATATTAGCGCTGTATAACGGAAAAATACGCTCAACACCTACACCATTACTTACTTTACGTACAGTAAAAGTTGCGCTGATTCCTGAATTTCTTCGTTGTAAACAAACACCTTGGTATTGCTGAATACGCTCTTTTGCACCCTCGCGGATTTTGTAATATACGTTTATTGTATCGCCTGATTTGAATTCAGGAAATGTTTTATTAGCTGTAAATTCTTGTTCTACTAATTTAATTGCGTCCATAATACGTTGTTATTTTTCTTAAAAACGGGAGTGCGAAAGTATAGCTTATTTTCTAAAATACAAACACCTTATAAAAAAATGTTTAAAAAGCATTTCCGCCCCCTTGATACTACAAATGTATACACTCACCATATGCTTGCGCAGCCGCTTCCATAATGGCTTCGCTCATGGTTGGGTGAGGGTGAACAGATTTAATTATTTCCATGCCTGTGGTCTCCAATTTACGAGCTACAACCACCTCGGCAATCATTTCGGTTACATTGGCGCCTACCATGTGGGCTCCTAAAAACTCACCATATTTGGCATCAAAAATCAATTTGATAAATCCTTCTTTGGCTCCTGCTGCACTGGCTTTTCCGCTAGCACTGAAAGGGAATTTACCCACTTTCAATTCGTAACCCGCTTCTTTAGCCGCTTTTTCAGTGTATCCCACTGATGCAACCTCTGGACTGCAATAGGTACAACCTGGTATATTATTGTAATTCAGTGGCTCTGGATGGTGACCTGCAATTTTCTCAACGCAGATGATACCTTCAGCACTGGCAACATGCGCAAGTGCTTGTCCTTTAACGATGTCACCAATAGCATACACGCCTTTTACATTGGTTTGGTAGTAATCATCCACCAATACTTTGCCTTTATCGGTTTTCACACCTAACGTTTCAAGACCTAAGCCCTCAAGATTGGTTTGAATTCCTACTGCCGAAAGAACCACATCACATTCCATTTCTTTGATGCCTTCAGCTGTTTTAATTTTTACTTTGCAACCCACTCCACTTGTATCCACCGACTCTACCGAAGCAGAAGTCATGATGTCGATACCAGATTTTTTGAAAGATTTGGCCACTTCTTTAGACGAATCTTCATCTTCTACAGGAAGGATATTTGGCAAAAACTCTACGATGGTAACTTTAGTACCCATACTGTTATAGAAATAAGCAAACTCGCAACCAATGGCTCCGCTACCCATTACAATCATGCTCTTAGGCTGACTTGGCATTACCATAGCCTCACGGTATCCGATAATTTTTTTACCATCCAATTTAATATTTGGCAATTCGCGGCTTCTTGCACCTGTAGCCAATATAATATGTTTGGCTTCATGAATGGCTTTAGCACCTGCAGCATCGGTAACTTCTACTTTACCTGCAGAAACCAATTTCCCAAAACCTGCAATCACATCAATTTTATTTTTTTTCATCAAGAAGGCAATGCCTTTGCTCATGCCATCCGCCACAGCACGGCTTCGTTTTACCACCGCACCAAAATCGTGTGAAGCTCCACTAACACTAATTCCGTAGTCAGATGCATGTTTTATATAATCAAAAACTTGTGCTGATTTCAATAAAGCTTTGGTTGGAATACAACCCCAGTTAAGGCAAACACCACCTAATTCAGATTTTTCAACTATGGCAGTTTTTAATCCTAACTGACTTGCTCTGATGGCAGCTACGTAGCCACCCGGGCCGCTACCTATTACTATTAAATCGTAATTCATAATTTTCGTTTTGGGTTCGCAAAATACATAAATTTATGTATTAGCTATACGCGAAATTATTTTCGCATTTGTACGCCTTAATGTTCTAACCCTTGTAGTTTTCTTACCCTGAAAGGGTAAAATAATAATAGCCATAGGTGAAACCTGCGGCAAAATATCAAAAAGCTAAACGGAACCCTGAAGGGGTCCAACATTAAAAACAATTTTCTGAATACCTATTGATTTGTATTCTAAACCTTTATATTTGAGTAAAGTTTAAAATCATGAAAAAGTTCATTTTCGTTTTCGTACCCTTCATTGCCAATGCCACTCCAGGTGTTGCTGCCAATTCGGAATTATTGTATTTTGAACTCATTATCCTTTCTGCCATTGGGTTTTGGCTTGGAGGCGAACAACTAGTAAAATGGGTGATTGCTAAAATCAAGCACAGATTGCATCCTAATAAAAGCACAGAGGAATAAAAGCTTACCTCGATATTTCTATTTTCACTTTTTTGTTTTTCAGCTTCTCTTTGCTGATATGGTATAACACATCCTCCACCTTGTTGCGTTTAACCGCTGCGTAGGCTGTAAAATCGAGTACTTCTATCAAACCTAACTCCTCTTTTTGTAGTTTGCCTTTTTGCAATAAAAAGCCTACTATATCTACCTTGTTCACTTTGTCCTTCTTACCTGCTGAAATATAAATGGTAACATATTCACTAGCAGGTGGCATCTTAGGTGTGGCAGGTAATTTCTCAAACTCAGGTTTGGTTTTAATAAAGGCTGGCAATTGCTCTTCTTCTGCCAATACCAACCAAGCATTCCCTTCAGCCTTCATCCTAGCCGTGCGTCCATTTCTATGGATATAAGCATCCTCAGTCAAAGGTAATTGATAGTGTATGACATTTTCAATCTCAGGAATATCAAGTCCGCGAGAGGCCAAATCAGTGGTGAGCAATATGCGGTGACTGCCATTTCTAAATTTTATCAAAGCCCTTTCACGGTCTTCTTGCTCCATGCCACCATGAAAAATATCGTGAACAATGCCATTCTTTTTTAGCAGCTCCCCTATCCTATCCACTGCCTCGCGGTGGTTGCAAAACACCAAACTGGTGCTGCCTCCCAACATGCATATCAAACCAAAAAGCGCATCCAGTTTATCATTCTCAAAAGCCCTAACAGCCTTTAGTGTTAACTGAGGTTTGTTTTCTTTCGTGGTTAAATAGTTTATTTCAAAAGCATCTTCAACACCTGTAAACGCAGGTATCTCGCTCATGTCAGTGGCGGAGGTAAGTATGCGTCTGTTTACATTCGACAATTGATAAATGATGAACGACATGTCTTTTTCAAAGCCAAATTCCAATGATTTATCAAACTCATCCAATACCAAAGTCCTCACCGTTTCTACATTGTAATTGTTATGGCGGGTGTGATAGGCAATACGGCCAGGGGTGCCAATCAACAAAGCAGGTTCTTGCTCAAGGTTGTTTTTTTCTACACGTGTGGGGTGACCACCATAGCAGCAACTTACCTTAAAACCGGTTGACATTTTTTTGAAAACACTTTCAATTTGTATGGCCAACTCGCGCGAAGGAACCAATATAAGAGCTTGTACACCGCGGAGTTCAGGGTTTAATTGTGCTAGCACAGGAAGTAAAAAAGCCAAGGTTTTGCCCGAACCTGTGGGCGACAATAACAATATATCTTTTGATTTTTGGGATGCTTGTATGCTGGCCTCCTGCATTTCGTTTAGCTTTTCAATTTGCAGACGGCTTAAAATTTCTTTGAACATGTTTTAGGAATATGCAACAAAGGTAAATATCCTAAGCTAGTAAACGATTATTAATTGTGGAGGGGGATTGCGGAAGTATAAAATCTTTTCAGCTTTAAAAATATGGACGGTGCAGCTTAGCTAACACCGACCACAGACAAATTTAAATTGGAAACCCTTCATTTCTTAGCTCAATTATTTCCTGTTCTGAAAAATTTGATTTGATTCTTCTATTTTATCGTCCCAAAATATTTTCTCAAAGGTCATTTGTTGTTTACTTTCTTTTTGACTAAGCATGCTTATTTCAATCCAATCGAATGTATTTGATTCATTTTTATATAAGACGACTTTATTGCATTTAATCTCGTCTATCATTCTAGTTAGAGCAATAAAACAATCTTCAAAATCTTCTTCTTCATAACAGTTAACGTGTGTATGAATGTCAGTCTCACCAGTAGGAGATTTTAGTCCAAATGTAATTTCATTATTATAAGTTGCTATCCACATGGAAAATTTACCAGAAGGACTTTTCAATTCGCAATCAAATGAGTCGTCATTTTGATATGTCACAACATTTGTAAACTCAGGAAATTCTTTTGTCAAGAATTGAAAAACTTTGTCTGAAAATATTTTTTGATTCATT
>JBBALJ010000040.1:0-27701 GCA_040403075.1 Bacteroidia bacterium | reverse complement strand
CTCAGGAAGACGGCCTCAAAAAGATTTCCCCTTGCCGCTGCTTAGTTTTTGCCTCTTTACTTATCCCACTTCACTTGGCAAAACCTAAAAGGCTGCTCAAACCCTAGCTTGAAATCTTTTTGCACGCACTGCGAAAATCGACTTCGTGTGGGCAATGCTGATAGCTGAAAACGGATGACATTCCCTCCGTTAGCTAACGGAGGGTTAGGGGGATGTTGCTATAGTTTAATTTTGAATTGCAATTTCAATCATACCTCAATTTATGATAAACTTTTTACAATTCACCAATCATTGCAAAGCATTGTCAGAGTAGTAGAGAAGCCACGGTTGAGGTTAAAAAATATTAATATGTCATAAATATGTCATAAAGCCCAATAATGACGCCTATCATTTGTATGCCCTAAATCCATAGGTTTCTTTGTATCGTTAATTAATTGAAAAATTAAACAAAATGAAAAGAAACGTACTAAGCATTATTTTTTTAACTCTTGTTACAGCTGTATCAGCGCAAAACACGAGAGTAGACTCAGTATCAATGGGTTCAGGTGCTCCTGCTTACCCATATGACGTATTTTATAATTTAGCAACTGGAGATAAAGACACGGTGGTTAATACAAATTGGCATTTGGCTTTTGCCATGAGACCAGCCCTCCCTCCAGCAAATGTGATGCGCTCAACTACTGTCCGTATCAATGCTTCAAGAAATGTAACTTTATACAAAAGTAATTTCACAAGCAACCAATGGAGCAGCTTTGACACTGCAGGTTTTACAACTTGGCCAGTAATGGCAAATGGTGATAGCTCATGGGATGTAGCAGCATTCAATGCTGATTATAATGCAAGCAATCCATTTGATTATGGATGGGGACAATACAATATGAATAACCACAATGTGGAAGGAACAAAAATGTTTCTTTTGGCATTAGGAACAGGTCAAGCTAAAACCTACAAAAAAATCACTATTCAGAAATTAGCATATGATACTTTGTGGTTCTTTACTTTCAGTAATATTGATGGAACTGATAGTACTACCCAAACCATCAACAAACCTGATTACAAAGGCAAATTGTTTGCATACTACAACATCTTAACAAAAACTATTATTGACCGTGAACCAAACCGTCCTTGGGATTTAGTTTTCACGCATTATCGCACCAATGCAACTTTCTCTGGTTTCCCAACCTCTGCATTCAACTTTGCAGGTGTGTTGCAAGCACCTCAATTGAATGTAGCTAGAGTATCTAATGTTCCAAAAACATTATCTGATACCAGAAATGCTAATAACTATTCAAAAAGAATAGGCACTATTGGTTGGGATTGGAAAGTAACTCCATTAGGCCCGCCACCTTCAGGTCCATGGAATTTAACGGATTCATTAACTTATTTCATCAAACGTGATAAAGACTCTGTTACCTACAAATTAACTTTTGATAAATTCTCGAATGTTCCATCTCAAATCATTGTATTCAATATAAGAACCTATTTGCCGAAAATGAACAGCGGTATTTCAAACTTATCTAATTTGAATCGTGAAGTGTCAGTTTACCCTAACCCTGCTAAACAAATGGTAAACGTTTCTATCCCTGCACTATCAGGAAAAGAGCAAGTGTTTGTTTCAATCATCGATATGACAGGAAAAGTAGTGAGCACAACAAACATCGTAGGAAACAATACCCAACTTGATTTATCAGGTTTCAACAAAGGCTTATATTTCATCAACCTAAGTATTGATGGTTTTAGCTCAACTAAAAAACTAATTGTAGAATAATTTCTGCCTCGAATAATTTGAATTTTAAAAAGCAATATCTACTAGTACCTATCAGCATTGCAATGATGTTGATGGGTACTACTTTGCTTAAAGCCCAGAATAAATCGGCTGATACCAGCCAACTAAACAAATTGCAGCACCTGAGTGAACTGGTTGTGACGGGTCAGTATGGTGAAAGCAGTCTTACCAAATCAATTTACAAGGTTAAATTAATTGATGCCAAGCGTATACAAGCCCAAGGCGCTGTTAACCTAAAAGATGTGTTGAGCAATGAACTTAACATTAGAATAAACCAAGACCCTTTATTAGGAAGCAGCATCAGCCTGCAAGGAGTGAGTGGTCAAAGCATAAAAATATTATTAGATGGCGTGCCTATAATAGGTCGCGAAGGGGGTAGCATAGATTTATCCCAAATCAACATGAACAATGTTGAAAGAATAGAAATAGTGGAAGGCCCCATGAGTGTTAACTTCGGTACAGATGCCCTTGGAGGTGTTTTGAACATTATCACCAAAAAGCCAAAACAAAACGAATTAAAGGCTAACTTAAATACCTATTACGAAAGCGTTGGTACTTACAATGCAGATTTAGGTTTAGGCTTTGCCAACAAAAAATGGAATTCACAAGTGAATTTCGGAAGAAATTTTTTCCAAGGATACAGTCAGGATGAAAACAGCCGAGTGATGCTTTGGAAGCCGCGCGAACAGTATTTTGGAGATATTAATTTTGGAAAGATTATCAAAGATGGTAGCTTCAAATTTCAAAACAATATTTTCAATGAAAAAATCAGTAACAAAGGTGAGGTAAATATCAATATTCCTTTGCAAAAAGCAGATGCAACTGATTCCTACTATTTCACAAGAAGAATAACCAGCTCATTGTTTTACGACAAGAAAGTTTCGGCAAACAGACATATCAATATGGTTGTTTCATATAGTAACTACAGACGTATGTTACAAACCTATTATAAAAACATGCTCAATTTAGCTGAGTCATTAATTCCTGAAGCCGACCTTCAAGACACCAATTACTTCAACCAATACATGAGCAGGGCTACCTATAGTTATAACAATAAAAACAGCAAAATCAATTATCAATTGGGATATGATGTTAATTACGAAACGGCTGAAGGTAACAAAATTCAAAGCTCATACAGAGGCATGGGCGATTACAGTTTGTTTGGTAGCACTGAGCTTAAAGTAGGCAAGAAATTTACCGCCCGCCCAGGTATGAGATTGACCTACAACACACTTTACGCTGCGCCTATAAACCCATCACTAAACCTAAAATACGATATAAGCGAACGCATTTTCTTACGTATGTCGTATGCAAGAGGGTTTAGAACACCGTCTTTAAAAGAATTGTATTTGAACTTTGTTGACCCAAGTCACAACATACAAGGTAACACCAACCTGCAAGCAGAAACTTCTAATAACCTGCAAGCATTTCTGACTTATCAAATCAAAACAGATAAAAAATTATTCCGATTGGAACCTTCGGTTTTTTATAACAAAATCGATAATATGATAGACCTAGCCCGCACTGACTCTATCAACTTGAAGATGAAATATGTGAATGTGAACCAGTTTGAAAGTATTGGATTAAATGTAAACACTGAATACAAAACTTCAAAATTCAATGTATCGGTGGGCTATGCATATACTGGGGTTAAAAACATTTTATTAAACACTCCCACTAGCAACGAGTTCTTCTTTAACCACCAAGGTAGAATCAATGCTAGCTATTCTTTTAAAAACGAATTGAACATTTCTTTATTCTGCAAATTGAATGGTTTTTACCAAGCCTATCAATACGATAATATAAGCAATAAAGTAAAGATTACTTATTATGACGCCTTTAGTATTTGTGATGCTACTGCGAGTAAAAGCTTTTTCAAAAAACACCTTTCAATAACTGGAGGAGTTAAAAATATTTTCAATGTGGTGAATGTGAATGCCAGCTTTATGTCGGGTTACCATTCAACACAAAGCAATTCAGCTATAACGGGGGTAGGAAGAACCTTTTTTGTAGCTATTAGATTCCAAATAAACAAATCAAATTGAAGAAATTACAAGTATACTTAGTATCATTATTATTTATCAGTAGCATAGCACTTACTTCTTGCGAAAAGGAGGATGTGAAGGTGGTTATACCTAAGCAGGATACCACTACCACTATTTTCTCATGCTACCTTGGATCAGATTACCGAAACCAAGTATTTGTAAACTTAAGCGATAGCACGCAACTTACTTTTCCTCAAATGATTTGGGATTTAAGTTTCAGCTGTGATACCAATACCTTTGATATAACCTTAAATGGAGGCAATGCAGCCTTAATTGCAAGCGCTGGCTTTGGTAAATTGAAAAGTAATATTGATGTAAACAAACTAAAATGGAGATGGGATGAAGCCTCAGGTGTAAGTGATTCTTTGGCATTAAGTGGCTGGTATAACAAAAGTACTAAATTGGCTACCGACTCTGTTTATATTATTGATAGGGGATCAAACTTCCCACCTCAAGAAAGGTACATGCAGTTTAAAATCATTGATGTAAATGCAAAAGAATATACCATTGCCTATACCGACATCTATGCTCAAAGACCTTTAGTCATTGCTTATATACCAAGGGTACCAGAGAAACTTAATGTGTATTTCAACTTTGATAAAGGGGGTGTTATTTTAGACATTGAACCCAATAAAAATGATTGGGATTTTTGCTTCGTGCGTTATCGTACGGTTTATTATGACTTAAACCCACCCTTTCCTTATTTGGTGAATGGCATACACATAAACACTTTTAAAAACGAAGTAGCAGTTGATAGTACTTTAAATTTCTATAAAATAGACCTTAGCACTGCCTTATCTCTCAATTTCAAAACACAGCGTGATGTAATGGGATTTGATTGGAAGGTATACGACTTTACTAATCAACGTTACAAAGCCCGCGATTTTGTCAATTATATCATCAAACCAAAAGATTATAAGCTTGGTAATGTCTGGAAATTGCGCTTTACCGACTTTTATAACCACCGAGGACAAAAAGGATTTCCTGTGTTTGAGGTAAAGAAATTGAATTAGTTAGAAGCTAAATGAATTGCTTTCAGAATTTGTCAATATTTGTTTGGCGGAGCTTACCAAGCATATATTAGACCAAGCCCACACTCCTAAGCCCTTCGAGATGTTCCATAGGGGATATCGAAGCACAGATCAAGATAGATTTGCGAGTTAATAAGTAAATCATAACCAAATAATGTTTATAGCAACCGCTCATCCTAGCACACAAACAAATGACAATAATATTTTTATGCTTTTAAGGGATGTTATATCTTCGCCACATTATAATTAACAGCTAACATGAAAAAATTCTTAAAGTGGTTTTTATTCTTATTTTTATTCATTCTGATTTCCGCTATAGTTCTGCCTTTTGCTTTTAAAGGTAAAATATTGCAAATAGCCAAAGAACAAGCTAATAATAACATCAATGCCAAAGTGAACTTCAGTTATGATATGGGTTTGAGTTTGATAAAGTCGTTCCCTAACTTCACCTTAGAAATCAAAGACCTATCAGTGGTTGGCATCAATGAGTTTGAAGGTGACACCCTTTTTGCATCCAAAGAAATATCAGCGACACTTGATATTATGAGTGTCATCAGTGGTAATAAAATAAAAATACGCTCCATTTTATTAGACCAAGCTCGTGTAAATGCAATAGTTCTAAAAGATGGCAAAAGCAATTGGGATATTGCCAAAGCATCTGCAGATAGCGGTCAAAGTCAAGACCCAGCTAGTGAATCTAAGTTTAATGTTTCATTAAAGAAGTTTGAAATCAGAAACAGTTATATCAAATACGATGACAAACAAGGCAATATGAGCAGCGAATTGGTGAATATGAATTACACCTTAACAGGTGATTTCAACCAAGACCTATTCTTAATGAAAAACCTATTGATCATTGATCAAATGAGTGTAAGTTATGGTGGTATTAAGTATTTTAACAAAGTGGCAGCCAAAGGAAATGCAGAAATAGATGCCAACATGAAGGATATGCTCTTTACCTTTAAAAACAATGAATTCGGACTAAATGATTTGGCTTTAGGTATGGATGGAACTTTTCAAATGAAAGGTGAAGATATGATCATGGATATTAAATATGCCGCTAAACGCAATGACTTCAAAGATTTCCTTTCATTAATACCTGCTATCTACGCATCTAATTTCAAAGACCTACAAAGTAAAGGTAAATTGGCTTTTGATGGTTTTGTAAAAGGCACATTCAATGATAAAAGCATGCCTTCTTTTGCTTTAAATGTTTTGGTTGACAATGGTTGGTTTAAATACCCTGCATTGCCAGCACCTGTTGAAAATGTAGGAATGGCCTTGCATGTAACCAATCCTGATGGAAATTTGGACAACACAAAAATCGACTTAAGCAAATTGCACTTTGAATTACAAGGAGACCCTTTTGATGCCAAATTATTGGCTACTAACCCAATTAAAGACCCATATATAGATGCCGCCATGAAAGGCCGATTGAACCTCGATAATGTGGTGAAAATTGTTGCTATGCCAGAAGGCACCAAGCTTGGAGGTATAATTACATCTGATTTTGCAGCAAAGGGAAAAGTGAGTGCCATTGAAAAACAACAGTATGAAAACTTTGATGCAAGTGGCACGATACAAGCAAGCAATGTGAATTATATCTCAAAAGAATTACCTCTTGGCATGCAAATGAAAAATGCGGTGTTGACTTTCAATCCAAAAACAGTGGCCTTAAATGGATTTGATGCAGTTATTGGTAATAGCGATATGCAAATGAATGGTTCATTAACTAACTTCTTTCCATATTTCTTTGGTAAAGGTACGCTGCAAGCTGCACTTGACTTTAAGAGCAATATGATGGATGCTAATCAGTTTTTAAGCAAAGATGAAAATGCGTCTGAAACTGCAACTACTGATACTACTGGAATGGCTGTGGTTGAAATCCCTTCTAATATTGACTTTACATTGACTAGCTCAATCAACAAATTGCTTTATACCAATATGGAAATCACCAATTTTAAAGGTTTGGTAAAAGTGGCTGAACAAAAATTGAATTTCAATAATGTTTCACTTAATACCCTTGGTTCAAGCATGAAATTGGATGGCTTTTATGAGACCACCAATCCTAAGAAGCCTAATGTAGACATGAAGTTCGGTATCCAAAACCTTGATATTCAAAAAGCATTTGCGACTTTCAATACCATCAAAAAAATTGCTCCTATTGCCGAAAAAATGCAAGGTATGTTTAGCACTACCTTCAATATGAAAACAGCACTGAACAGCAAAATGAAGCCTGTTTATGAAGAGCTTTTTGCCGATGGGGTATTACAAATATCACAAGCATCTGTAAACAATGTGGGGGTATTTAATAAAATCGCTGATGTATTGAAAAAAGACGATTTGCATAAGTTTGAAATGAAGGATGTGGCTATCAAATATGAAGTTAAAAATGGCAGGGTTTATACCAAACCATTTGATATCAAAGTAGCAGGAAAAACCATGAACCTTGCAGGTTCAACAGGTATAGACCAAAGCATTGACTATACGGGAACAACCCAAGTGGCTATGAAAGAATTAGGTTCGGCAAATACGGCCCTAAATTCGGTATTATCTCAACTGAATCAAAAGGCTGGTAGCAATATCAAGATGGCAGAAAATATCAATGTAGGGTTGAAGATTGGTGGTACATTCAGCAGCCCAACTGTTTCAACCAATTTGGCTGATATAGCCAAAACCCAAGCCAATTCATTACAAGGCCAAGCAAGCGATTTTGCTAAACAAAAAGCAAAAGAACTAGAAGCTCAAGCCCGCGCAGAAGCCGATAGATTAAAGAAAGAAGCAGAAGACAAGTTAAAATCTGAAGCTGATCGTTTGAAAAAAGAAGCAGAAGCCAAAGCAAAGAGTGAAGCAGATAACTTGAAAAAGAAAGCAGAAGAAGAAGCTAAGAAAAGACTTAAAGGTTTGTTTGGAAACTAATCATTTAGTTTGCATATATTAAAGGCTGTCTCAAAAGGACAGCCTTTGTTGTTTGATAAGCTAGCTAGTAGCATTCGCGAACGTCCTGCTAGTTAATATTTATTCTAGCTTTTGCTAAACAGTCATCTATCTAATTGTTTTTCATTTCAGCAATATTTACTTTTTCATTCAATCCGAAATTATTGACGCCATGTGAATTTATTGGATATCTAAAATTATATGAGCCTTTGTCAAGATTATGCAATATGACCTTTAAAGGTTCAATTTTCTTTATATAATCATTAATTTTATCGCTGTCAATTTTTTCTAACGAAATCAACTTCCTAATTTCTGTTAAATGAGCTATGAAAATATCATAGTGTGCTTCAATTGAATGTGAGTTTTTACCTTGAAATGTTAAAATTGGTCTGGCATTACTTACTTTTTCCATTCTAATTATATTAGCTTTAAGACCTAACTCCATTCCGTGTCTAATAAGAAATAGAGTAGGTAATGCTACGGTATTAACTGGAAGATTTCCTTCAATTAGAATCACTAACTCATCTAGTGCTGTTTTGTAATGCGAATAATATAACCACCAGTCTTGTCCGAGGTAAGCATCAAACTTCCATTTATTTTTCACGTCAATCGAATCTTTCAACATACACTGCTTTTGTCTTGTCCTGAAACGGGTTTACATAAAGTATTTGTGCTGCGACTCATCTAATCTCACACATAAAACTACAAGCAATTTATAATAATTTATATTTTATACAAGTATGATGTCCGCAACAATACTTCTATGCTCACAAAATTTGTTTTGCAGGGCAAAAATCAAAGACAAAATACATTCTGTGTTTCGGCTTCGCTCAACAGTCTATTGCTAAAGCAATCCCGCAACCAAATCAGGGAATAAGCCCAAAGCTAGGCTTAATGCCAAACAAACCCAAAGTACAAGGTTATTGGCATAATTGGTTTTCACATCCACTTCGTTGGCAGGTTGGCCATACATAGCCAAGATAGGCTTGAAGTAATAAAATACACCAATGATTGAATTGATAATCGCCACCAATACCAAATAGAAATATCCATTTTTCATGGCTTCACTAAAGATGTAGTATTTGCCAAAAAATCCAGCAAATGGAGGAATACCCGCTAAACTCAACATAGCCATGGTTAAAGTAGCTGCCATTAATGGGTTCTTTTTACCAAGGCCATTTAATGCATCAATATTTTCGTTACCTGCTGCTTTAAACACCAACATAGCCACCGAAAATGCTGCTAAAGTGGATACTGAATAACCTACAGCATAATACAATAGAGACGATTCGGTATTGCCTCTTAAACTGATAATGGCCAATAACAAATAACCTGCATGAGAAATACCTGAATAAGCTAATAGACGTTTGAAATTGGTTTGATTTAAAGCAATGAAATTACCAATTGAAACCGTTAAAACTGCTGAGATTGCTATCACTGTTTCAACTGATGGGAATACATATAAGAAGGTATGACTTAATAAGCGGTAGAATGCAGCAAATGCTGCCACTTTCACCAAAGTGCTCATCATGGCTGTTATCAAAGTAGGTGAACCTTCGTATACATCAGGGGCCCAAAAATGAAAAGGAGCAGATGATGTTTTGAACAACATAGCAAATACAATCAGTACTGCACCAACATGAAAAGTAACAGGCAAATTAGCTGAATTTACTTGTGTGTATTGATAGATTTTGTCTAAGTAGAAAGTTCCAGAAGCACCATAAATCAAGGCAATTCCAAACAACAAAAAGCCCGACATGAATGAACCCATCAAAAAGTATTTGAAACCTGCTTCATTTGATTTTACTTCAAACCTGCGGCTACCTGCCATCACATATAATGAAATAGATAAGGTCTCGATGCCAATAAACAACATAGCCAAATTATTGAAATTAAACATCATCAAAGCACCACAAAGAATGAAGATGATGATGGCAGAATAATCGCTAATATGTGTATCGCTTGCTGCATAGAATTCGCTAGCAAGAATAAAAAGAAGCAAGGTAATGAATATGGCAAGGCCGCTAAAAGCAACTGAGAAATTATCAACCTGAACCATATTGTTAAAATAGGTTTGGCTATGATTCCAATCGCTAAGATTTAATCCGAAGATAACGGCTAGGGCTAAAACCAAAACAGGTATGATGAGTTTGCGTTGATTTAAAATCTCGGCAATCATGCAGAAAAAGCCCAAACAAGATACGTATATAAGTGTATTCACTATGCTACTTAATTAATGATTTTTCGATGATAAAATTAACAGCTGGTTCGCTTAACTCAAGAATGGCTTTTGGATACAAGCCAAAGAAGAATATAAGAACTGCTATAGAAATTAGTACTACTTTTTCGTTCCACAACAAATCTGGGAAACTCATGTTTTCCATGACACTTTCGCCAAGCATTACTTTTTGGTACATACGAAGCATGTATACCGCACCCAAAATAATGGTCAATCCACCTGTAACTGCCAACCAATGATTGTATTCATATAAACCATAAAGTAACATAAACTCACCCACAAAACCATTGGTTAATGGCAAGGCTACTGATGCTAAAACAACAATCATAAAATAGGTGGCAAATTGAGGTGCTACCAACCTTATTCCGCCAATGCCTTCCACATGATTGCTTTGCGTACGGTTAAAAATAATATCCGCACAGAAGAACAAACCTACTACATTGATACCATGAGCCAACATTTGAACCATGCTTCCTTGAAGACCTTGCACATTAATTGCAAAGATACCTGCTGCTATTAAACCCACGTGGGCAATAGATGAATAAGCAAATAGCTTTTTCAAATCTTGTTGCATAATGGCAATGATAGATGCATAAACAATACCTGCTGCACAAAGGGCAATAGCTAATGAATTCCATTGCATCACTCCGGAAGGAATAATAGGCAATAACCATCTGATTAAACTATACAAACCCATTTTAAGCATGATACCGCTTAATAGCATAGTACCTTGTGTAGGAGCTTCTTTGTAGGTATCAGGTTGCCAAGTATGAAAAGGTACAATTGGAATTTTGATAGCAAAGGCTGCAAAAAACAACCAAAACAACCAAGTTTGGTTACAACCACAAGTATGGTTGTTTACTAAATCATTCCAGTTGAAATTATGAAGTGGGTTTGACCAATACAAGAAGATAAAACCAAACAACATCAATAAACTTCCTGCAAGGGTGTAAATAAAGAACTTTA
This sequence comes from Bacteroidia bacterium, assembly GCA_040403075.1. Lineage (GTDB taxonomy): Bacteria > Bacteroidota > Bacteroidia > UKL13-3 > UKL13-3 > RGVD01. Next base: position 16,697 of record JBBALJ010000040.1, on the reverse strand, counting down.
AGGTAACAGCTTTTCTGTTAACACCACCCCAATTGAAGGCAATGAAATAAATGGGGATAAGCGCCAATTCCCAAAAAATATAATACAATAAACCATCAAATGATACGAATACACCAATTAAGGCTGATTGCATAAGCATCATAAAGCTATAGAAAATATGGGGTCTCTCTATTGTTCTGTTGAATCCTGATAAAATAATAAGAGGTAAAAGTAAATTGGTTAAGATAACCATCACCATGCTGATACCATCAAGTCCAATGTTGAATGAAATATTTGGTCTAGAAATCCATTCTTTTACAAAACCGAATTTTGCTGGTAAATCAATAGCCAATGTGTTTCGGAATTCATTCCAAACATAAAGCGTAATACCTAATTGGACCAATGAAAATAACAAGGCAAGGCTACGTGAAGCATTGCCACGAGTGGCAAGCAATACCAGCGATGCTATAAGCGGAAGTATTAATAAAACTAATGTCAGCATTAAATTATAAATTGTAAAGCCAGTAAAACAATCATACTAATAACCATAGCAAACACATAAAAACCCGTGTTTCCAGTTTGAACTAACCTTGCACCTTTTCCTAATGAAATAGCTAACCATGCTACTGCATTTACAAAAAGGTCGATTATCAATTTATCTATTAGTACTAAAAAAATATCACTCAATAACATGATTGGACGAACAAAAACAGCATTGTAAAATTCATCCACATAGTATTTGTTGTATATGAATCGGCCCACTGGGTTCATCTCTTCTTCACTTGCCTCAGGCATATTCTTCTTGCTGATGAAATAGTTGAAAACTGCAAAAATGATAATGAACACAATAGCTGTTAACGATCCCATCAAAATATATTCAAAGTTGTGAGAAACTTTATGCTCAGATAAACTAGGCACAACAGTACCTAAATATGCATTCAATTTATGAGTTGCATGAAATACACTTGGCAATCCTAAAAATCCACCTATAGTAGAAAGCACAGCAAGAATAATTAAAGGAGTGGTAATCGTGGCAGGAGATTCATGCAAGTGATGTTTTTGTTCATCCGTTCCTCTAAACTCTCCTGAGAAGGTTAAGAAATAAACACGGAACATGTAAATTGAGGTTATAATTGATGTTAGCACCAAAACTGCAAAGAATATATTTGAATGAACAAACACATTGGCTAATATTTCATCCTTTGAAAAGAAACCTGCAAACAATGGCACACCTGAAATGGCTAATGTTCCGATTAAGAATGTAAAATTAGTAATTGGTAATGCTTTTCTTAAACCACCCATTTTTCTAATGTCTTGCTCACCGCCCATAGCATGAATAACACTTCCAGAACCTAAGAACAACAAGGCTTTAAAGAAAGCATGGGTTAATACATGGAACATGGCTGTTTTATATGCACCAACTCCTAAGGCAGCAAACATAAATCCTAATTGACTAACGGTTGAATAAGCCAATACCTTTTTGATATCATTTTGTTTCAACCCAATAATGGAAGCAAACAAGGCCGTTGCAACACCCACTATTAAAATAATATCTGATGTAAATGGAGCCAAAGCAAACAATACATGAGAACGGGTTATCATATAAATACCTGCAGTTACCATGGTAGCTGCATGTATCAAAGCTGAAACAGGAGTAGGACCTGCCATTGCATCTGGTAACCAAGTGTACAAAGGTATTTGGGCTGATTTACCCATAGCACCCACAAATAGTAATAATGTGGTTATAACAATTAAACCAGTACCCACTGGAATTTCAGAAGCTTTGCTAAAAATGGTTTTGTATTCAAGTGAGCCAAACATCATCATCAAGAAATACATTCCTAACAAAAAGCCTAAGTCACCAATACGATTCATGATAAATGCTTTTTTAGCAGCATCATTGTATGATTGATTTTTGAACCAAAATCCAATAAGTAAATATGAACACAATCCAACACCTTCCCAACCGATAAACATCACTAAATAGTTATTTCCCATAACCAATAGCAACATAAAGAAAACGAACAAATTCAAGTAGGAGAAAAACCTTGAAAAGCCCTCATCATGGTGCATGTAGCCAATAGAATAAATATGAATTAAGAATCCAATACCCGTAACTACTAATAGCATCAATATGCTAAGTGGGTCGATAAGAAAAGCAAAAGGGATTGAGAATTTTCCGAAAGATATCCAATCAAAAATAGGTACTTCAAACGAAGTAGAAGCATTGGTATTCATAAAAATGTAGGCAGAGCAAATGAATGGCACAAGGATAGCCAATGAGGCAATCCACCCTGAGGCATGTCTCAGTTGCTTACCAAACAATGAAGTAATAAAAAAACCTAAAAGTGGCAATAGCGGGATAAGCATTGCTGGTTTAATTAGGTTCATTTCATTTAATATATTTTCAGTCATATTAATTAGCTTATGGCTCTTAGCTTTAGCCTTTTTCAATTATTCTATAAAAAATTTGAAACTTACACGATTAGAAATTATTTAATCTATACTTTTCAAATTATAAAACATCCCCCTACCCCCCTTCGCTAACGCACCTCCTATTTCACAAGGGGGAATGCATTATTGTTCATTTCAACATTTCTGTCATCCTGAACAAAGTCGAAGGACATTCACACATTCTCAAATTCACACATTCTCACATTCTCTATTTACCACTTCATTCTGCTCAACACATCAATATCAGTGCTGGCAATATTGCGATAAATACTAACCAATAAAGCTAGTCCAACTGCTACTTCAGCAGCTGCAACCACCATTACAAAAAACACAAATACTTGTCCTTCCATGTTGCCTGAATATGATGAATAACTAACCAACAAAAGGTTAACTGCATTCAACATAAGTTCAACACACATCAAGATGATAATCGCATTCCTGCGAAACAATACACCCATAACCCCAATGCTAAACAGGATGGTACTTAATATCAAATACCAAGTTTGTGGAGTTGAAGGCAAATTTTGAGCTACTTGAATTGTCTCTTGCATATCTTTTGTATCTTATCTTTCTTTTTTAGCCAATACCACAGCACCTATCATGGCCGAAATAAAAAGGATGGATGAAATTTCAAATGGTAACAAATAATCAGTAAATAGGCTTTTACCAACCGTCTGCACAGTGCCTAAGCCCAAATCAGTAGGAGATACATATACTGGCAATTGAGATGTTCTCAAAGATGCCAATAAAGTAAGCATTAGCAAACCACCTGTTACAATGGCAGCCACCTTTATCAAATTTGATTTATGGGGTTCACTTTCTTTATTAAGGTTCAATAACATCACCGTAAATAGCAAAAGCACCATGATGGCACCAGCGTAAACTATGATATGTACTATGGCTAAAAACTGTGCATTTAACATTACATAATGTCCTGCAATGCTAAAAAAACAAACTATCAGAGACAATACACTGTAAATTGGATTTTTTGAAAAAACCACAACCAATGCACTGATGATTGATAAGGCTGATAAAAGATAAAATATAATTTCGCTTCCCATTTATTCTCTTTAAAAAGTGTCGCAAGTATAAGATTTCAAGCTATAAAATAATATGTTAATTGTTAACTATTGAATAATGTTTTTTACGTTGACTTACATCTATTCTGTCGTCCATTTTCTCTACCAAAACATCTTTGCCATAAACAAACTTACCTCTTGTAAATTCAGATGCAACAATTCTGTCTGTCAAATATATCGCATCTTTAGGGCATGCTTCTTCACACAAACCACAGTATATACAACGCAACATGTTAATTTCGTATTTAGCTGCATATTTTTCTTCTCTGTATAAATACTCTTCTCCTGCTTTGCGTTCTGCCGCATCCATGGTGATGGCTTCAGCTGGGCAAGAAACAGCGCATAGTCCACAAGCTGTGCAATTCTCTCTGCCTTCCGCATCGCGTTTCAACACATGCTGCCCACGATACACTGGTGCAAACTCACGTTTAACCTCAGGGTATTTCAAGGTAGCTTTTTTCTTAAACAAATGCTTAATAGTAATCCTCAATCCAGCAAAGATTGCAGGCAGATAAAGCCTTTCCGCAAAGGTCATCTCTTTTTTTACTACTTGTTGTGCTCTATTTGTTAATTGCATATAATAATTAATAGTTGTTAGTTGATGGTTTTTAATGAGAACTCATTCAACCAAATTACTTTATTTCAAAAATGTTAAAACGGCTCCTGTTATTAGCATATTGATAATTGACAAAGGCATCAACCATTGCCATCCCAATCTCATTAACTGATCATAACGGAAACGAGGAATGGTCCAACGAATCCACATGAAAAAGAAAATGAAGAATATGATTTTACCAAACAAAACGCCAATGCTTATTAAACTAACGATGTTTGCTGGCAATATTTCTTGCAAGTATGCAATACCAGGAAAATTATATCCACCAAAAAACAAACAAGAAATTACAGCTGCTGATATAAACATATTGATGTATTCAGCAAATAAATATAATCCCAATTTCATAGATGAGTACTCTGTATGGAAACCACCAATCAATTCACTTTCAGATTCGGCCAAGTCAAATGGGGTACGGTTACATTCAGCAAAAGCACAGATTAGGAATATTAAAAAAGCAACAGGTTGGTAAAACACATTCCAATTCATTCCTGAAATATTAATAAAGCCATAAAGCTTTCCTGTACCTTGGTTTTCAACCATTGAATTTAGGCTTAATGAACCATCATTCATCAATAGAATAGCTATTACACTCATGCCCATGGCTAACTCATAACTGATCATTTGGCTCGATGCGCGAATAGCGCCCAACAAAGCAAATTTGTTATTTGAAGCCCATCCACCAATCATTACACCATAAACTCCTAAACTTACTACACCTAAAACATATAAGATACCGATATTAATATCCGCTACTTGAAGATTATATTTCACACCGCTAATTTCTAATGGTAATCCCCATGGAATAACTGCACTCGTCATCAAAGCTGTTACCATGAAAATACATGGACCTAATATAAATAACCACTTGTTAGAAACATTTGGAATAATCTCTTCTTTCAAAAACATTTTCACCCCATCAGCAATAGGTTGCAACAATCCAAATGGGCCTGCTCTGTCTGGACCGATCCTATCTTGTAAGAAAGCGGCAATCTTTCTTTCACCATAAGTGGAGTAAGCTGCAATACCAAGACTTATCAAAAATATGATAAGGATGAGCAAAGTCTTAAATAGTATCAGTGTCATTAGTTTGTTTTCTCCTCAATTGATAAAGGTTTAACAACATTTAATTTGAATTCAGTTGGTTTAACAAATACCTCGTAATGATTAGCAGAAATAACTGATTGGTGGCTAATTGGAGCTGGTTTTTCAACTGTCCAATCACTTGTTTTTTTCTTATCAAAACGACAAGTGTTACAAATAAATTCTTCCACTTCGCCCCACTGATCTTTTCTTCCCGTAACCCTTAATACTTCCTCACCTTTAAACCATAGATTTACTTTACCTGTACATTTATCACAATCTCTATGCGCTTGCATAGGTTTTGTAAACCATACACGGCTTTTAAACCTGAATGTCTTATCGGTTAAAGCACCTACAGGACAAACATCTATTACGTTTCCGCTAAAATCGTTTTCAATCACATTTTCAATATAGGTAGAAATTTCACTTGCTTCTCCCCTATTCAAAACCCCATGAACACGCTTATCTGTAATTTGGTCGGCCACTTTAACACAACGGTAGCAAAGGATGCAACGCGTCATGTGTAATTGGATTTTAGAACCGATATCTATTTTATTAAATGTTCTACGTTCAAAATCAGTGCGGGTTTTAGCTGTACCATTTTCATAAGACAAGTCTTGAAGATGGCACTCCCCTGCTTGGTCACAAATAGGGCAATCCAAAGGATGATTTAACAATAAAAATTCAACCACACCTTTGCGCGCTTCCACCACTTTAGCACTTGTTTTATTTCCCACTTCCATACCATCCATGATGGTAGTGCGGCAACTAGGGACCAATTTAGGCATGGGTCTAGGGTCTTTTTCTGAGCCTTTGGTAACCTCTACCAAGCAGGTACGGCAATAACCTCCGCTGGTTTTCAGTTTGCTATGATAGCACATAGCTGGTGGCGCCACCTCTGGACCAATCAAGCGGGCAGCCTGCAAAATAGTAGTTCCCTCAGGTACTTCAATTTCTATTCCGTCTATTGTTACTTTTGCCATTTATATTTCTTTTGTAGCCACAGATTGCTCAGATTTCACTGATTAATTCATGACTTTATTTTTTATCTATTTCTGTGCCATCAGTGTAATCTGTGGCTAAGCTAATTGCGTATTAAAATAATGCTTCACTTCTTTAATAGACGCAGGATTTTTTACATACTCTTCAAATTCTGATCTAAAATGTCTGATGGCACTAGCCACCGGCCATGCAGCCGCATCTCCCAATGGGCAAATGGTATTGCCTTCGATTTTACCTTGAATTTCCCATAGCAAATCAACATCAGCCAAGGTTCCATGACCATGTAAAATCTTGTGCAATAGTTTCTCCATCCATGCTGTTCCCTCGCGACACGGGCTGCATTGTCCGCAGCTTTCGTGGTGATAGAAACGAGCGAAGGTATGCAGGTTTTGAACGATACTCGTTGTTTCGTCCATCACAATAAATCCACCTGAACCCAACATGGTACCAGTTGTAAATCCACCATCTGATAGGCCTTCATAGCTCATCAAACGTTTCTCGCCATTGGCAGTTTTCAATATCAATTCAGCAGGGAGAATAGGAACAGAAGAACCTCCAGCTACAACCGCTTTCAGTTTTTTGCCATTCAATATTCCACCGCAATACTCATCACTATAAATAAAATCTTCAACGGTAATTCCCATTTCAATTTCATACACACCTGGTTTATTAATATGTCCAGATGCTGAAATCAATTTGGTTCCTGTTGACCTTCCAATACCTACAGCAGCATAAGCATCACCACCATCATTCACAATAGGCACTACAGCAGCAATGGTTTCAACATTGTTTACCACAGTAGGGCATTCCCACAAACCCTTGATAGCAGGGAAAGGAGGCTTAATACGAGGATTACCACGTTTGCCTTCTAAACTTTCTAACAGGGCAGTTTCTTCACCACAGATGTAAGCACCTGCACCCACGTGAACATACAAGTCCAAATCGTAACCCGTACCTAAAATGTTTTTACCTAACCATCCATTAGCATAAGCCTCTTCAATGGCTTTTTCCAAAATATTTACAATGTAGAAATACTCTCCACGTATATATATATATGATGTATTTGCACCCAAAGCAAAACTTGAAGTAATCATTCCTTCTATTAAAAGGTGAGGAATTTTTTCCATCAAATAACGGTCTTTGAATGTGCCTGGCTCGCTTTCATCAGCATTGCAAACAAGATATCTGCTAACCCCTTCAGGTTTTGCCAAAAAACTCCATTTCATCCCCGTTGGAAAACCCGCTCCACCTCTACCACGAAGTCCTGATTTTTTAACTTCTTCAACAATGGCATCAGGTGTCATGGTTTTCACAGCTTTTTCAACTGAAGCATATCCACCTGTTCTACGGTATGTTTCATACCCTTGAATTCCTGGTTCGTTTATATGTTTTAAAAGGATTTTACGTCCCATTATTAGTTTTTTCTAAAGGTTGAATTATCTAAATATTTACTATGCTCAGTGGCGTTAGACCATTGATCGATAAGTGAATCTACTTTATCAAGGGTAAGGTTTTCATGAAACTGCTTACCCACTTGAAGCATTGGCGCAGTGCCACAGCTACCAAGGCATTCCACCGTTTTTAGTGTAAACTTACCATCAGGCGTTGTCTCACCATCCTTAATGTTTAGTTTCTTTTCAATATGCTCTACCACATCATTTGCACCTCTTAACCAGCAACTGCTAGTTCGGCAAACTTCAATTAGGCATTTACCAACCGGTTTCAAGTTGAACATGCTATAAAATGAAGCTACTTCATAAGCTTCAATAGGTTGAATCTTTAATAAAGAAGCTACATAATCCATAACAGGCGCACTCAACCAACCATCAAATTCAGCCTGTGCAATATGCAAAGTAGGAATCAATGCCGCTTTTTGTTTGCCCTCTGGGTATCGTCTAATCAAGCGTTGAACAAGTTCATACGCCTCTGGACTAAATTCTATTTTTTGTACTTCACTCATTTTAATAATTTTAAATTTTGAATACTGAATTTTGAATTTTCTTATTCAGCATTTCTCATTCAATATTTCCTATGCGTCCAATTCGCCTGCTATTACATTCATGCTACTCATGGCTACGATAGCGTCACTAATAGTTGAACCTTTAATCATTTCAGGATATGCTTGGTAGTAAATAAAGCAGGGTCTGCGGAAATGCAAACGATATGCTGATCTGCTGCCATCACTCACCAAATAGAAACCTAATTCGCCATTACCTCCTTCAACTGAATGGTAAACCTCGCCCTTAGGCACATCAGCTTCTCCCATCACAATTTTGAAATGCCAAATAAGAGCTTCCATATTGTTGTAAACTTCCTCTTTTGGAGGCAAGAAAAATTCAGGTACGTTAGCAAAATGCTTTCCTTCTGGTAGGTTTTCAAAAGCTTGCTTGATAATTTTTATACTCTCAAGCATCTCTTGTTGACGCACCATGAAGCGATCAAAAGTATCCCCTTGTTTTCCGATAGGAATAGTAAAATCAAAATCTTGATATGAACAATAAGGATTCATTACCCTAACATCATAATCAACACCTGTTGCACGAAGATTTGGCCCTGTAAATCCATAGTTTAAAGCTCTTTCAGCCGAAATAGGACCAGCACCAACCGTTCTATCAATAAATATTCTGTTTCTTTCTAGAAGGTTGCTGAACTCACCAAAAACTTTTGGAAATTCAACCAAGAATTCTTTGATTAATTTAACAGTATCATTAGAGAAATCTCTCTCCAATCCACCTATACGACCAATGTTGGTTGTTAAACGTGCCCCACAAATACTTTCGAAAATATCATAAATACGCTCACGTAATTGAAACACATAAGTAAAGCCTGTTAAAGCCCCGATATCAACACCTACAACCGAATTGCAAACCAAATGATCGGCAATACGGGCCAATTCCATGATGATTACACGCAAGTAATCAACCCTCTTAGGTGTTTGAACCCCCAAAAGCTTCTCAACAGTCATGTGCCATCCCATATTGTTTATAGGTGATGAGCAATAATTAAGTCTATCAGTAAGGGGTGTAACTTGATAATAAGGTCTATGTTCAGCAATTTTCTCAAATGCACGATGTATATACCCAACAGTTTGTTCCGCATTTACTATTATCTCGCCATCCATGGTGAGGATGTTTTGGAAAATACCATGCGTGGCAGGGTGCGTAGGTCCTAAGTTTAAAGTGGTATATTCTTTAGCTTCAGGATTATTTGCTATGTCTAATTCGTTGTTTTGCATAATAATTTATCTGCCAAAATAAGTATCGTCTTTGTCTGTTCGGGTTTGGTCTTCTAATGGATATTCCTTTCTCAAAGGGAAATAATCCATTTCATCAACGTTTAAAATCCTTCTCAAATCAGGGTGACCAGCGAACTGAATTCCATAAAAATCAAAAGTCTCACGCTCTTGCCAATTAGCTGAAGAAAAAACACTTGAAACTGAATCAATTTCAGGAGCGTCATTAGGCATAAAACATTTAATACGAAGTCGTAAATTGTTTTGCAAACTATGAAGGTGATAAATTACACCGAGTTCTCTGCCAGCGTTATCTGGATAATGTATACCGCAAACATCAGTTAAAAACTGCATTTGCAATTGGTTGTGATTGTACAGATATTGTAGTAATTCAACAATTTTATTTTTGTTGAATTCAATGGTTAGCATACCATAAGGCTCATCTGCCGAAATGATGTCAGCTTCAAATTTTTCTTGAAGCTGTTGTAAAAGGTATCCGTTATTAATATCAGCCATTATTCTATTCCGTAACTTGCCATTAATGCTTTGTATTCAGGAGAAGTTCTTCTATGAAGTGATTCCGTTTTTACCAATTCTTGTATTTTCATTACACCATCAATGATTTGTTCTGGACGCGGGGGACAACCCGGAACATATACATCCACAGGAATAACCTTATCAACGCCTTGTAATACTGAGTAAGTATCAAAAATACCACCTGATGAAGCACAAGCCCCTACCGCAATAACCCAACGTGGTTCTGCCATTTGAAGGTATACTTGTCTAAGAACAGGACCCATTTTTTTAGCTATGGTTCCCATCACCATCAACAAATCAGCTTGGCGTGGCGAGAAGCTAATACGCTCTGAACCAAAACGAGCTAAGTCGTAATTAGATGCCATGGTAGCCATAAACTCAATACCGCAGCATGAGGTAGCAAATGGCAATGGCCAAATTGAATTGGCTCGGGCTAATCCAATGGCTTCTTCAACCTTGGTAGCAAAAAATCCTTGCCCTTCTAGTCCTGCTGGTGGTGGTGTTATTTGAATATTATTCATTTTATAAATTAAGAATTTAAAATTAGGAATTAGGAATTGTTTTTTGAAATCCTAATTCTTAATTCATAACTAACTATTATTCCCACTTAAGGGCTCCTTTTTTTAATATGTAAACAAAACCTAAAAGAAGTGTGCTAACGAATAGCAACATTTCAATAAACCCTGTTGAACCTAATGCTTTGAAATTTACAGCCCATGGATACATGAAAATCACCTCCACATCAAACAAAACAAATAATATAGCTGTTAAAAAATAACGTATAGAAAATGGCATGCGCGCATTTCCTTCCGACTCAATACCACATTCGAATACAGCCAATTTATCTTTGGTTTGACGCTTAGGACCAACGTTGTGTGTTACAACCATGGTAGTCACAATGAATCCCACTGCAACAATAAATTGGATGAAAATGGCTAAATAATCTACAGATGTATTCATTCTTTTATCTTTTGTTCAAAACCCCGCAAAAATAATTTTTAATATCTATGTTGGTAGTTTTTTACCCACATTTTATCTATAATTTTTATTAATCTGTATTTTAAGAAATACTGTTTCTTACACGTTGAAAAAACTCTCTTAATGCCAATGATTTATCTTTCCCCTCAACTTGCACTTTTTCAAGCACATCAATAGCACCCAGAATATGTGTAAGCTTCTCACCTTCATCATCTCCAATCACTTCTATGGCTGGACTTTGCTCATTTATTATAGCATCCTCAGCTGCTCTTAATGTTTCTAAGTCGTATTTTTCAACCAATTCTTTTATTGCAGGTAATTTCATCTTTTTAATAACTATAAAATTTGCTTAATCATATTCTCAACACTTTCTTCTTTGGCGGTTGTATCCGCTTGAACGAGCTTACCATCTTTTATCACCGCAAAAAATGGCAGATTAGCTACGCCCGCAAACTGACGGGCAATTGGATTTTCTTCGGCATTTACATCCAAAAACAATATGTCTGCGTATGCTTCTTTGTTTGAAATTTTAGTAAACTTAGGTGAGAATAAACGACATGTACCACACCAATTGGCAAAATACTTAACTACTACTTTATTATTCGTTTGAATAAGATTTTGAAATTCTAAATCTGTTGCTTTTGTTATCATACTGGGAAAAACAGCTTTTTGGGCTTTTAGTTTGCGAAGATAGAAACTAATGCTTTAAAAATGTTTGATTAATCTTAGTATTTTGTTGCCAAATTATAGGAATACTAAAAAATTAAAATGTTAGAATAATTCATTAAGCAGGCTTTAGTCCAAGCCTTTCACCAATGCTAAGCATCAATTGATAGGCCTCGTCATAATCGTTTTTTATTTGCCCTTCCAAAATGGCTTCTCGCACTTCTGTTTTAATCAGTCCAACTTCTTTAGATGGATTGATATTAAAAGCTTTCATGATAATTTCACCTGTAATGGGCGGCTGCCAATTTCGAAGTGTATCGCGCTCCTCCACTTCTTTTACCAAGGTTTGCACCTTGCGTAAATTTGACCTGTACAACTTAATTTTCTCAGGAAAACGACTGGTCATGTCAGCCCTGCAAAGGGTGAATAAATCTTCCAAATCCTCCTCTGCATCTACAATCAACCTACGAATGGCTGAGTCTGAGATTCCGTCTTCAGCAAGCGCTTTTGGCCTATGGTGCATGGCGACAAGCTTTTGAACGTAACGCATCTTTTCATTTTGAGGCAATTTCATCTTGTTAAAAATCTTTGCCACCATCCTACTGCCTTTGTCTTCATGCCCATGAAAGCTCCAACCTTCACTCTCAGAGTATCTTTTAGTTACTGGTTTCCCAATATCATGCAACAAAGTGGCCCAACGAAGCCACAAATCATTGGTTTCAGCACATACGTTATCAACTACTTTGAGGGTATGATAAAAATTATCTTTATGTGCTTTTCCCTGCCTCACCTCCACCCCATGCATGGCATGCAAATCAGCGAAAACAAGCTTTAACAAGCCACATTCAAAAAGCAAATTCAATCCAATAGATGGTTTTTGGGAAAGCAATATTTTATTCAACTCTTCGCTAATACGTTCGGCTGAAATGATGCCTATTCGCTCAGCATTCAGTTTAATAGAGTGAAAGGTTTCAGGTAAAATATCAAAGTTGAGTTGTGAGGCAAATCTAATGGCTCGCATCATCCTCAAAGGATCGTCACTAAAGGTAATACCTGGTTCTAAAGGTGTTCTGATTATTTTTCTTTCAAGGTCTGAAAGACCTCCAAATGGATCTACCAATTGACCAAAAGTGCTTTTATTCAAAGATATGGCCATGGCATTTATGGTAAAATCTCTGCGATTTTGGTCATCTGCTAAACTGCCCGCTTCTACTTGAGGTTTGCGAGAATTTCTTGAATAACTTTCTTTGCGGGCTCCCACAAATTCCACTTCCCACTCATCTGTTTTTACCATGGCAGTACCAAAGTTTTTGAAAACAGCAAAATCACACTTTTGATTCAAACCATTGGCAAAGGCTTTGGCAAATTCGATTCCATCACCCACCACTACTACATCTATGTCTTTTGAATCTCGCTTTAAAAACAAATCACGCACATAGCCGCCAACCACATACGCCTCAAGCTGAAGACAGTCTGCAGTAGTGCCTAGTTTTTTAAAAATTTCGTCTGTAAGAGTGATGTTCAAAGTACTGCAATAATAAGGACAAGCGCCTTTTAAACATAAAGTCCAAAATATTTTCTGCTAATTTATTGTTCAGTCACCCGAACCATAAAGGATAAAGGCAGGAGGATAACTTGCCAGTGATTTGGAAAATGGGGTTGCAATTCCCCCTTTAAAGGGGGTTAGGGGGATGTAAACTATGGCCTTACGACAATTACACCAATATTACTATTCACATCCAATATTGGGTAATCATTAAAATCTACTGAAGCATCACCGTTTAGGTCATTTACGTCATAGCCTAATATGCCATCATTGCTGGCAATATCAAGAGTTGGGTAGTCATTGAAATCTACAGAACCATCTTGGGTAATATCTCCACTGTAAATGCCAAAAACACCCTTACCCAAATTACTTAAATTAGCACCATACGCCTGAGAAGCAGATGTGGTAAAATTGTAAATAGTATGGTTACTGATGGTTACGGGTGAAGCGCTCCAGGTTTCGATAGAGTTGCGGTGTTTGATAACGATATAATAGCTGCTATCTAGTGTGCTATTAGGAAAAGAAATAGAAGCTGTGCCATTGGTATTAACAACTCCATTTGACGAATACATCGTAGCGTACGGACTAGTGCTTGAATGTAATTCTACTATTATACTATCTGCTATGCTGCTGGGTATGGCAGCATTTATTTTATTGGCTGTGGCTGTCATGCTACTGCTGTCTGCATAAGAACCTTCTAAAAAGGTTGTAAGGTTCAGCTTGATGGTGTTTTGGTAAAATGCAGTTATTTCGGTTTGGGTGAGGGCGCGGTTGTATATGGCGATGTCATCAAGTTTACCATTAGTAAATTCATCTGCACCCCAAGGGTCTCTTCCAATATATAAATCTGTTAAGTTATCATATGTTTGTTGATTTGTATATGTTGAGTTTGAACTTACTAATTGACCATTTAAATATATTTTAGTATTGTTTGACTTGTGTGTTATAACAAAAAAAGACCAATTGTTGTTACTTAAACTTACATTCTGCATAACATAAAATTTATAACCATTTATGCTAAAAAGTGCTGTTGAATTATCATTAATAAAAAATCTAAAATCCCCATTTTGATTTAATAAATTTGATTTACAAACAATAGAAGCAAAGGTACCGTTTGATTTTATCCAACCTGCAATCGAAATATTCGAATTTAGATTTGACAGTGTCGCTGAATTTAAAACTTTTATAAAATTAGTACTTCCATCAAAACTATACGCCTTCCCTGCAACTCCATTCCTATCCGTTGTTAATGTCGCTCCATTTACAGTTCCATAGTTTCCATTGCCACTTTCGTCATTGGCATTGCCATTAAATGGCCACCAACCCACTAAACCATTAGCAGGTAAATACGAAGGTAAAGCGGTATTGATAACCGTTAAGTTTAATGTAGCAGTGCTATCGCATCCAGCTGCATTTGTTAAATGTTTTGTTTGGCTTCCAGCAGCATTAAAGGTTAAACCATTCCAAGTATAGGGTAAACTGGTAGAGGGTATTGTTAAGTTTGTTGTTGATGTTGTGGCTACACAATTGGTATATAGTTGGGTTATTTCGGTTTGGGTGAGGGCGCGGTTGTATACTAAGATATCATCTAATTTGCCATCCCAAAATGTATTCCAGTTTGACTGATTATTACAACTACCAATTTGAAAAAAATTAAAATGATTTTGTGAATCTGTGAAATTACCTGTATTCACTAAAACTCCATTTTGGTACCAATTAAAATCACCGTTTATTTTTTGTGTATATACAATATGAACCCAAGTATTTAATTGAGGAATTGTTTTTGAAGTGGTAAGAACTGATGTTCCTCCACCCCTCCACATTAAGAAGGTATTGTCATAAATTCCATTATCAGCAAACAATCCAATAACACCACAATCTAAAATGAATGCTGTATTTCTTCCTATAATTGCTTTGAATTTGTGTCCCCAACTTGATGGTAAATAAGAGTTTACCAAAACCCAAGCTGAATATGTTATGGGTCTATATGATAATGAATTCAAACTTGGTAAATTTATTACACCATCAATTCCATTAAACAAAAATGCCTTATTGGAATTTCCAAATCTATCAGTAGTATTTGTTATTCCACCGCTTTTTATTCCATGGTTTCCATTGCCACTTTCGTCATTGGCATTGCCATTAAATGGATACCAAGCTACTAAACCATTTGCAGGTAAATACGATGGTAAAGCGGTATTGATAACCGTTAAGTTTAATGTTGCAGTGCTATCGCATCCCGCTGCATTTGTTAAATGTTTTGTTAGGCTTCCAGTAGCATTAAAGGTTAAACCATTCCAAGTATAAGGTAAACTTGTAGAGGGTATTGTTAAGTTCGTTGTTGATGTTGTGGCTACACAATTGGTATATGTATATAGTTGGGTTATTTCGGTTTGGGTGAGGGCGCGGTTGTATACTAAGATATCATCTAATTTGCCATCCCAAAATGTATTCCAGTTTGACTGATTATTACAACTACCAATTTGAAAAAAATTAAAATGATTTTGTGAATCTGTGAAATTACCTGTATTCACTAAAACTCCATTTTGGTACCAATTAAAATCACCGTTTATTTTTTGTGTATATACAATATGAACCCAAGTATTTAATTGAGGAATTGTTTTTGAAGTGGTAAGAACTGATGTTCCTCCACCCCTCCACATTAAGAAGGTATTGTCATAAATTCCATTATCAGCAAACAATCCAATAACACCACAATCTAAAATGAATGCTGTATTTCTTCCTATAATTGCTTTGAATTTGTGTCCCCAACTTGATGGTAAATAAGAGTTTACCAAAACCCAAGCTGAATATGTTATGGGTCTATATGATAATGAATTCAAACTTGGTAAATTTATTACACCATCAATTCCATTAAACAAAAATGCCTTATTGGAATTTCCAAATCTATCAGTAGTATTTGTTATTCCACCGCTTTTTATTCCATGGTATCCGTTGCCACTTTCGTCATTGGCATTGCCATTAAATGGCCACCAACCCACTAAACCATTTGTGGGTATGTAAGATGGAATTGTTTGCGCTGTTACAGTCATTGCAAATGCTGCAATTGCAGTGGCAGCTAATAGTAAATTTTTTGTTTTCATGGTGATGATTAATTATAACATAAAAAAATAGCGTGGGTCATTTCTATTTATCCGATATAGAGGTACTGGTATACCCACGAACGAATAAAGGAAAGCCCACGCATGACGTGAGCGTTTTACCTTTCTCGTTCGTTTTAAAAATTACCAGTTTTCTATACCGAGATTAAGCTTAACGCATAATATTTTATGTATCGCTTTTTTACATTTTTATATTATTTTTCATACAAATGTATTTGTTTTTATATATTGTTAAAATAATTTTTTTTGGGGCGAAACATTTTTCGCCCACCTAATTGGCATTTTTATTTTTGATGAGACGTTTTATAAAACGTCTCTGCGGTTTTTTTTAGACGTTTAATTAAACGTCTCTACGAAATATGCACGGTGCCAACAGCTGTTCCTTCAATGCGTTCAGGATGACGCT
>JBBALJ010000039.1:18269-28029 GCA_040403075.1 Bacteroidia bacterium | reverse complement strand
AAACAAAGTATTTTCATACCAATGGAAAAGTTGAACTAAGTGGCAAGGCAAAAGTCTTTGAAAACAAAGACACCAGTTATTACCAATGGAGTGGCGACTGGATGAAATATGATACTTTAGGAAATTTGCTTGAGATTCAGACTTACCGAGAAGGTCAAAAAATTTGGACTAAAAAGATTACTCAATAATTTTATTGAGTCTTTGCATTTAACCGTCTGACGCCTTCCTCCCCTATTCCTTCCCCTCAATCGTCTGAAGGGGTTTTGTATTAACTATACCTCAGTTCAAAGTTTTGACCTAGGTAAACCTTACGTACCATCTCATCATCGGCTAGTTCTTGGGCTGTGCCAGTTTTCAAAATTTTACCTTCAAACAAAAGATAAGCTCTATCTACAATCGAAAGTGTTTCATGCACATTATGATCGGTGATTAGTATTCCGATATTTTTATGTTTAAGTCTGGCTACAATCTGTTGGATGTCTTCTACCGCAATTGGGTCGATACCTGCAAAAGGCTCATCAAGAAGAATAAATTTAGGGTTAACCGCCAAGGCACGCGCAATCTCAGTTCTACGTCTTTCGCCACCACTTAATACATTACCCATGCTTTTGCGCACTTTGTGTAAAGTGAATTCGCTAATCAATGATTCAAGCTTTTCTTCAATTTCGGCTTTAGGAATATCGTTCATTTCCATCACCGATCTAATATTATCCTCCACACTCAGCGTCCTGAAAATACTAGGCTCCTGAGGTAAATATCCCAAACCTTTTTGAGCCCTTTTGTACATGGGCAAATTGGTTAGTTCTTCACCATCTAACAACACACGACCTGCGTCTGGCTTAATCAAACCAACTGTCATGTAGAATGAAGTTGTTTTTCCTGCCCCATTTGGTCCCAACAATCCAACACACTCCCCTTGGTTTACTTCAATGCTAACATTGTCAACCACTGTGCGCTTCTTGTATCGTTTAACTAAATTTTCGGAACGTAAAATCATGTTATGTTATTTAGGTTAAATCTATCTATTAATAAGCCCTACTGCTATTTCCTTCCACAAAATTGATAAAGGCCTTGTTCACTACTTTGTTGCCACCTGGTGTTGGGTAGTCACCACTAAAATACCAATCACCTGTGTGATTTGGACAAGCTTTATGCAAGTTTTCGATGCTATTAAATATCACTTCCACATCAGCATTTATCTCTTTTGGTTTGGCAATCTGCGAAATTTTAACCGAAATTTCCTCTACAGAGAATAGGGCATACAATTCCTTCACATAATTCACCATTTCCTCTTTAGGCTTGCCTTCTTGGGCTTTGCATTTTTGATATACCTTATCTAAAACAGCCTCTTTCTTATGGTCTTTTATTAACGCTATCAAAGCTTGAAAAGCAATAAAGTCCTTCATTTTGCTCATATCAATTCCAT
Organism: Bacteroidia bacterium; assembly: GCA_040403075.1. Classification (GTDB taxonomy): domain Bacteria; phylum Bacteroidota; class Bacteroidia; order UKL13-3; family UKL13-3; genus RGVD01. The sequence continues at coordinate 26,603 of JBBALJ010000039.1, read as the reverse complement.
AACAATCAGGGTAACGAATCTGAGGAGCTGAAGAAACAATGATGATTTTCTTAGGATGCAATCTATCTAAAATACGCAGAATACTTTGCTTTAAAGTAGTACCACGAACGATTGAATCATCAATAACAACAAGGGTATCGATATCATTGTTGATGATTCCATAAGTCACATCATACACATGGGCTACCATGTCTTCACGATGTGCATCATCTGTAATAAAAGTTCTTAGCTTGGCATCCTTCACAGCAACGCGCTCACGCCTTGGATGTGTTTTGAGGATGTTCATGATTTGGGTTGGGTCAGGTTGTGCACCTAGCTTGGCTATTTGCTCTGCTTTCCAAACATCCAACAAATCCGTAACACCATCCACCATACCATAAAAAGCTACAGCTGCAGTGTTTGGAATGTATGAGAATACGGTGTTTTTGAAGTCGTTACCTACTTGTTTCATAATAATGTCGGCTAGCAAATAGCCCAACATTTTACGCTCTTTGTATATATCGCGGTCGTTGCCTCTTGAGAAGTAAATACGCTCAAATGAACATGATTTTTTCTCTAATGCAGGTTTTATATTAACCTCTTCGATATGTCCGTTTTTCTTGATGATTAGGGCATTTCCAGCGCCTAGTTCTTTTATTTCACGAATGGGAATATTGAAACCCGTTTGAATGGCAGGCCTTTCACTTGTTACTACAGCAAACTCATCATTATAGTAATAAAAACATGGTCTGATGCCATTTGGATCACGCATCACAAAAGCATCGCCATGTCCAATCACACCTGCCATCACATAACCACCATCAGCTTCCTTCAAAGCTCGTTTTAGGATGTTTGACACATTTACGTTTTCAGCAATTTTATCGGTAATCTGCTTATTACTATGACCTTCCAATTTAAAACGAGTGAAATTTCTTTGCACCTCATCATCCAAGAAATGGCCTATTTTTTCTAATAAAGTAACTGTATCGGCACGTTCAACAGGGTGTTGTCCCAAGCTTACCAATACATCAAACAATTCATCCACATTGGTTAGGTTGAAATTACCTGCCAACATAAGGTTGCGGCTGATCCAGTTGTTTTCGCGAATGAAAGGGTGACATAAATCCACGCTATTTCCACCATGTGTACCATATCTTAAGTGGCCTAGCAAAACCTCACCCATAAAAGGAACGTTTTTCTTCACATAATCTGCATCGTTCATTTGCTCCTTGCTTCCCGATTTGCTGATTTTCTTAGAAATGCTCTCAAAAATCTCAGCAATGGCACCACTGGCATTGGCTCTTTTGCGATATATGAAAGTTTCTCCTGGTTCAGGGTCTAATTTCACTACGCCCACTCCCGCGCCATCTTGGCCTCGGTTGTGTTGCTTTTCCATCAGCAAATAAAGCTTTTGAAGGCCGTATTGAGCTGAACCATACTTTTTTTGGTAATAAGATAGGGGCTTTAATAATCGAATAAGGGCAATGCCACATTCGTGTTTTATATCGTCACTCATAATAAAAATGGAGCAGCAAAGCTAATTGATTTGTTGAAAGGGATGTATAATAAATCTCAACATTTTTATTTGTTATCGCTGATAACTTTATCCATAACCGTCATAAAATCAGCAGGACCAAGGTAACCAGGTTGCATTAACAAGCTACGCTTTACGGGTGAAATAAAATAAGTAGTTGGAAAACCTGTAGACTCTCCTCTATTTAGTTGACCAAAGAATTCTGCTGCTGAGTATGTTTGGCTATCCACCTTGTATTTCAAATCACGTAATTCAGGATTGAATTTTATGGCAATAAAATGTTGGTTTAATTTTTTTACAACATCCGCATTGGCGTATGTATCGCGGTCCATGCGCTTGCACCAACCACACCAATCCGTGTATGCATCTATTAGTAGGATTTTTCCTTGTTTTTGAGCCAATGGATAACCTTCGTTCCAAGAGTACCACTTCAGGATTTCTTGCTGTTTAGGTGCAAATGATACAATTATAGGAAGAATGGCAATAAGTAATATTAGCTTTTTCATGTATTCAAATATGTTATGGCAAATTCAATCAAACAAATATTGCACCAAAAATTAATTGAGATGTGAATGTCTAACCCTTTTGCCCTTTGTTGCTACTTTAACTAAGCGTAACAAACAAATAAAATGAAGAGTCTTTCGAGCTTATTAGTTTGTCGGTTTAAAGCTATCCTTAAGATCTAATCATCCAAAGCGATTGAATAATTTCTCTACTCCACAAACTTCCTAATCTCAAAAGCCAATCTTTCTAAATCAATTTTCTCGAAAGGATGCGCGGTATTGGGCAATACCAATAATTGTGGGCTTTTCATGGTTCGGTATATTTCTAATGTTTCTTCCAAACTGCTGGTCTTGTCCCTATCGCCAATGGCAAGCATGGTGGGCTGATGAATAGCTGCCAAATCCTCATTGGTCAACACATATTCTTTGGCCATGTTAATCATCATTTCTGATGTGCTTTTAAGCAGGTTCTTCCACATGTTCATGCCATGCAATACCATTAAGTTATTGGCAAAAGAAGGCACTTTCTCCATCATTTTATCTGCATCGAGCATGCCCGTTTCCTTTGCGGTACTAGCAGGGTCCCATTTGAATTTGGTATTGATCGTGAAAATTTTCTCAACCCTTTCTGGGTGTTTGGTAGCAAAATAAATTGCTGCATAACCTCCCATGCTAAAGCCTATAAGGTTCACTTTATCAATTTTATTATCCTCAAGGTATTTTAGAATATCTGCTGCAAAAGCTGGGAAAGTCAATCCTTGCATAGGAATAAGGTTTCCACCATGGCCACTAAAATTGAAAGCATGTGTTGTATAAGAAGCGTCTAAAGTCTTACGTATATCATCAAACTGTGACTTTGATGCCAATGCTCCGTGCAAAAATAAGAGGTGTTTCATATGAAATATTTTGGGTGTAAATTATGCAAAATGTTTATGGATTGGGTAAAAATTTTCTCGCTTAGAGTATCAGGCTTTGAGCCAAAATACAAAAAAGTATCTTGCAGAAATTAAGTTTAGGTGTAGTTTTGCCCTTGCTTTTGGTTCCCGACACGGGTCGGGATGAAAAGGGAATCAAGTGAAATTCTTGAACAGTACCCGCTGCTGTAAGCACCGATTTGCCATGTGGTAAATCAAAAATTTTTGTTTCCTTCTTGTCACTGTTCCGCTAGGCGGAATGGGAAGACTAACAAAAATGGTGCAAGTCAGAAGACCTGCCTTAGGCAAATATTATCATTGTGGCTTTCGGGAAAAAAGGCTGTGTGATGCGAAAAAGGTATATCTCAATTTTATTGTCATTCCTCATTCGTATTCATTCATTTTCATTCTCATGGCTCAACAATTGTTTCAAAACAAATGAAAAAATATTGTTGTATGCTTTTATGTTTGGTGCTAAGCGAATGGGCTGTGGCACAAGCTTATCAATCGAATCCGATTGACAGCAACAAGCAGGTATTGCCCAACAAAAACCTAAAGCCTATAGATATTTATGCCAACAAACTAGATGCCTTTAAAACAGGTGTAAAAACGCAGCATATTGATACCTTATTTATCCAAACCCAACAAGCCAACTCAATAGCTGATGTGCTAAGCAAATATAGTCAAATATTCATTAAGTCCTATGGTGCAGGTGGATTGGCAACAGCAGGTTTTAGGGGCTCTTCGGCCAATCAAACTGCCATACTCTGGAATGGATTTAACCTACAAAGCCCTATGCTTGGACAAACAGATTTTGCTTTATTACCTGCAATTTTATTTGAAAATGTATCAGTGGACTATGGCAGCACATCTAGTATCTACGGAAGTGGGGCCGTGGGAGGCTTAGTAATACTTAACAATGGAGCTTTGTTTCAGTCAGGATTAAGAAGCCAGATCAGTTATTCAATGGGTAGCTTTAACAACCAACAACAAGTTCTAAAATTGTCGTATGGCAATAAAAAAACTTTTTCATCCATCAAAATATTTAATCAAAGTGGCGATAATGATTACAGCTTTTTACACCAAGGAAAAGAACAAAAGCAGACAAATGCCAAACTGCAACAAAGTGGACTTTTGTGGGATGAATATTTGCAAATAAACACCCACAATCAAGTTTCATTGCACTTATGGTTGCAAGTCAGCGATAGACAAATACCACCTGCCATCAATACCCCAAATAAAAAAGCCAATCAACAAGACGAAAGCTTGAGGCTAAGCACTGAGTGGAAGTACATGAGAAAACTTTATCAATTGAATCTTCGCTCAGCATTTTTAAAAGAAAGCATTACCTATAGTGATACCAACCTAAGCAGAAGCGCAGCCAATAGCAGCCAATACAATACCTTTATTGAGAATTATTTCCATCCTTTCCAAAATCATTATTTACAATTATCGGCCAATTATAGTTATACAGAGGCACATTCAGATGCATACACAGTGAGCAAGCAACAAAACAGATTGGCTTTGTTTGCTTCTTATAAAATAGTATCAAACAAATATAAACTTAACAGCTGTCTGAGTAGCCGCAAAGAGTTTATCAATGGGCAAGACGCACCTTTAGTTTCATCGTTGGGTTTTGAGTTTGTAGGCATAAAAAACTTTAAGCTATCTTACAATATCAACCAAAGTTACCGACTACCTACCTTTAATGAACTCTATTGGAATGATGCTTTTGCCAAGGGAAACACACACCTAAAACCAGAGCAAGGTTGGGGTGAGGAATTCACAATCAAATATGTTTTACCAAAAGAAAAATTCAAAAAAATTCAAACTGAAATTACTTCAACCTTGTATAACCGATACATGGATGATTTTATCCAATGGATCATCAGTAATGGCTATAGCAGTCCAATGAATATAAGCCAAACTAAAAGCATGGGATTAGAACTGCAAGCTGACATCACCTATGCTATAAAAGGCTCTAGAATATATATGAAGGGCTTATATGATGCAAGCCAATCCAGCATCGAAAAAAGTTATTTAAGTGGAGATGCTTCATTGGGCAAACAAATAGCTTATTCACCAAGACTGAAGTATAGCTTGACTTTGGGAGCAAATATCAAATCATATTATGTTCTTTATAATCACACCTACACAGGCATTCGTTTCACCACAAGTGATAACAATGAATGGTTGGATTCTTATAGCAATGGTAATTTCTCCTTAGGGCAAAATATCAAAATCAAAAAAATCATACTTAACTATAACCTTAACATAAACAATGCTTGGAACGAGAATTACCAAGTGATTGTGAATAGGGCTGTTCCTATGCGTCATTATCAATTCACTATATCTATAAAAATTTAAACTACACTTATATGAAAAACAATTACAAATTACTTTTGGCTCTTTTCAGCCTATTTGCACTGAATGTTAATGCACAATTCGTCTCAAATTTTGAAGACATCACGCTAGCACCTAATACTTATAATAAAGGTGAAGATTGGAAAAAAGGATTTAATAGCGGTGGTGCATTTTATTCAAATCTATATGATTCAGCATTTGGCGGTTATTGGAGTGGCTTTGCAGTTTCAAACCTTAAAGATACATTAGCTGAAGGCTATAAAAACGAAGGGAACGCCATTACTGGGAGTGGTTATGACAACTCAAGCAATTATGGAGTAGCATACAGTTATGGACATATTAAAGTAAACAAAGATGTAATGGGTTTTTATATCACAAATAATACCTATGCCTATTACAATATGAAAAAAGGTGATTCATTTACCCGCAAATTTGGTGATACCACTGGAACCAAAAGTGGCTTAGCACAAGGTTCTTACCCAGATTATTTAATGGTAAGTTTCAAAGGATTTAAAAACGGCATTCAAAAAGATTCAGTAGTTAAATTTTATTTGGCAGATTATCGTTTTGCAGACAATAGCAAAGACTATGTTGTAAAAAATTGGAGATGGGTTGACCTTAGTAAAATAGGCAGTTTCGATAGCTTAACATTTAGTTTTGCATCAAGTGATACATTTGGTGGTTTTGGAATAAATACCCCAACCTATTTTTGTATTGACAATTTAACCTACAGCATCAAACAATCTCTTGAAGAAAAATTATCATCAAACGATGTAAGTACATTCCCTAACCCAGCGGCTTATCAATTGTTTATTGATTTACCAAAAAATATAAGATCATTTGAATGTATTGTTTCAGATATCAATGGTAAAGAAATCATGAGAGAATCAAATTCAAACAGCATGAATGTTTCAGAACTAAACAGTGGCTTGTATTTTATAAGCATCAAAACAGATATGGGTGTAGTGTGCAAGAAATTCGTTGTACGGGCGAATTAATATTCGCCCAAAATTATGGGGCATATGTTTATACGCCCCTACATTATGTTATATGGGCGAATATTTATTAGCCCCTACAGATTCCAAAACAAACATTACCCATTACAACCATTCTCACAAAAAGATTGACCTCTAGATTAATGAAATATATATACACCCTCCTATTTGCAGCATTGCTAATGCTTTGTATCCAATCTTGCGACAAAGCACCTCAGGTGCCACCATTGGTTATATTGCCTGATTCATTGCATGAAGGTATCTATGTTTTAAACGAGGGAAATTTCCAATCGGGGAACGCAACACTTGATTTTATTGACGTGTTTAACAATGTGTATTACAGTGATGTGTTTAAACAAGCAAATAACAAAGCCTTAGGAGATGTGCTACAATCACTGAGTTTGATAAACGACAAATTGTATTTGGTGGTAAACAATTCAGGCAAAATAGAGGTGATAGACAAAAGCAACTTCAAATCTATTTCAACTATTTCAGGACTTCGCTCGCCAAGGTATATACAAGCCGTTTCATCAAATAAGGCTTATGTAAGCGATTTGTATGACAATGCCATAACAGTGCTTGATTTGTCGAACAATAGTGTTTTGAAAAAAATCACTTTTTCTTCTTGGACTGAAAACATGCTCCTATCGGGTAATAATATGGTAGTTAATTGTCCGAATAGTAACTTCATATACAGCATTGATATTTTTACTGATCAAATTAAAGACAGCCTGCAGCTTTCTTACGGTACACATTCCATCATACAAGAAAATGACAGCACTTTCTGGGTGATGTGCGATGGCAATCAAACAAAAAAAATAAATGCTGCCTTACATAAAATCTATTTTAGTAATAATGGATTTAGACTATCCAAAACCTATGCATTTGAAGCAGATGATAAGCCAAGTAAACTGGTATTAAATAAAAACAAAAACGCCTTATATTGGTTAAAAAAAGACATCTTTAAAATGTCAGTAGCTGATAGCATACTCCCCAAAAATCCTTTGGTGAGTGCCAATGGAAAGAATTTCTATGGTCTATCATTTGATAAAAAATACGATGAATTATATGTAAGTGATGTTTTGGATTATATGCAAAAATCAAAATGCTATAGGTACAATGCCACGACCGGACAATTGAATGGCCTATTCAATGCAGGTATTATCACAGGTGATTTTTATTTTAATTATTAATGTTAGATAGCATAAAGGATAAAAATATAAACCGCAGCCCTCGAAAAAATGAAATGAAGGAGGGTATTCATTTCTATATGGAATCAGGGTTTATGGTTTTTACTGAAACCTACCATAAACAAAGGGGTTATTGCTGCAAAAGTGGTTGCAGGCATTGCCCTTATGGATTCAAGAAAAAGTAAAAGAGTTTATTTTAATACCGATTAAGCGTATTATTGAAATTTATTTGCCAAAACATGCTGAAGAAATTTATTAGAACTACCCTTAATCTTTTAAAACTCGACCTAACCAAGAACTTAGAGTACGACAGACTAACAAATTTGATTCTAAAGGGGGCCATCAAACCCAATTCAAATTGCATTGATGTAGGCTGTCATAAGGGCGAAATACTAGAGATGATTCTGCAATTGGCGCCTAACGGCAAGCATTTTGGATTTGAACCTATACCCATGTTGGCAGCAAATCTTCAAAAACAATTTGGAAACAAGGCAAGCATTTTACAATATGCCTTGGCTGAAACCGAAGGCAAAACCACTTTTAATTTTGTAAAAAATGCTCCAGCCTACAGTGGTTTGCAAAAACGTAAATACGATGTGGCCGAACCAGATATTGAAATAATAGATGTTGAAATCAGACGATTGGACGACTTAATTCCTTCAAATACGAAAATAGACGTTATCAAAATAGATGTAGAAGGCGCTGAATTGGGTGTGCTTAAAGGTGCTTCAAAACTAATTCTAAAAGACAAACCCTTACTCATATTTGAATGTGGTTTGGGTGCAAGTGATTACTATGGAACCAAGCCCGAACAGGTATATGATTTCTTAAGCAAAGAAATGGGTATGAAAATAT
>JBBALJ010000039.1:0-18169 GCA_040403075.1 Bacteroidia bacterium | reverse complement strand
ACCAAGCCCGAACAGGTATATGATTTCTTAAGCAAAGAAATGGGTATGAAAATATCTACTTTAAAATCTTATGTAAACAATTCTGCAGCGCTTAGTGCAAACCAATTTGAAGACTTATATAATAGCAACAAGGAATATTACTTTGTGGCTTACGCATAAAAAAAGGGCTTCAAAATTTGAAGCCCTTTCTATTTTATTATCTCATAATTAAACCAGCATTTTAACTGGATTTTCAAGTAATTCTTTTAGTGTTTTTAAGAAGGCTGAACCTACAGCACCATCAACAGCTCGGTGGTCGCAACTTAAAGTAACCTTCATCACATTACCTACTACCATTTGCCCGTTTTCAACCAAAACAGTTTCGGTGGCTGCACCTACTGCTAAGATACAAGCATCAGGTGGGTTGATGATGGCCGTGAATTGATCAATACCATACATACCTAAATTAGAAATGGTGAATGTGCTACCCTCAAATTCGGCTGGCTGTAACTTTTTATTTTTAGCTTTATCAGCCAATTGTTTCACCTCAGCACTGATGTGTGAAATGGTTTTGTTATCTGCAAATTTTACTACGGGTACGATTAAACCATCTTCGATGGCCACTGCAATACCGATATTGATATGGTGGTTATAACGAATTTTATCGCCTAACCAACTCACATTTACATTAGGATTTTTGCGTAATGCCGCTGCCACTGCTTTCACAATGATATCGTTCATGGATATTTTCACATCACCCATCTCATTGATAGCCTTACGGGCTTCAATGGCTTTATCCATGCGGATAGACATGGTTAGATAAAAATGTGGTGCTGTGAATAAACTCTCGCTCAATCTACGCGCAATTACTTTACGCATTTGCGATAATTGAACATCCTCAAAGCTTTCTTGTGCTACAATTTGCGGTAAAGCTACAGGAGTTGTGCTTGGTGTGCTTGTGACTTGCGGTTTAGCAGCAGGTACAAAACCTTCTACATCACGCTTCACAATTCTTCCACCATCTCCACTTCCTTGAAGTTGAGATAAACTAATTCCTTTATCTTCAGCTATTTTCTTGGCCAAAGGAGATGCTTTTACTCTTGAATCTGATGTGTTTGAAGAAGCTAATACTGTAGGCTCAGGACTTGCAACAGGTGTTTCCTTTGTCTCAACAGGGGCTGAACTGCTTGCTGCAGGCTTGCTATCAGAAGATGCCAAAACTGAAGAGATGTCCTCGCCTTTAGCACCCACAATGGCAATGATGGCATCAACAGGCACTGTGCCTCCTGCAGGAATACCAATGTGTAAAAGTGTTCCTTTTACATAGTTTTCCAACTCCATTGTAGCCTTATCTGTCTCAACCTCAGCTAGTATATCGCCTGGTTTAATATCATCGCCCACTTGTTTTAACCACGAAACAATAACACCTTCTGTCATCGTATCGCTCATCTTGGGCATGCGAATAATTTCTGCCATGTACTTTTAGTTATATTCTTGCAAAAATAAAAAACGGATTGACTTAAACTATCGAACTTTATTGAATGGTCAATTTTTTAATGATTTTTTTTATCTGTATCGACCAATGGGAATAAAAAAAACCGAGACTCCCCTCGGTTTTTAAATCATAGACTTTCGTCAATTATGAAAATTTACTCACTCGATATAAAAGACAATTGACTTGCAAAATAGTTTTTAGGCATGTCGGGAAATATCGTAAATATCTGATTTGCAGTAAAAAAATTTAATTCCTAAGTATTTTATAATAATGTCTTTCAGAATCTGTTGGATTGTTAAGATACAAGATATAAAAACCTTGAGGTATCTCCATCATATCTAATCGATTTGACTTTTGATCAATAACACTTCTTTTTAATTCTCGACCATTCAAATCCATCAAAACCAAATCGTATGTGATTCCACTATGAGCTTCAATCCATAGATAATCAATCACAGGATTAGGGTATACTTTTAAATTTTTGTCTAATTCCAATTCAGTTATTGAGCTTTTCTTGGTTAGAATATGTAAATCTATTAGTCCCACATCACAGGTTTTATTGCTTACATAAATTCTTACCAAATCATCACCTACATTGTTCTGCCCCTTAAATGTTTTGATAGCATTGTCAGACAATTCTACATTATACCTAGCTTGGTTCAACAATGAAAAGGAATATCCAAAAGGTTTATTTAGTTCGAAAATATTATCCTGTAAGGGATTATAAATCAGTGTATCCATTTCAGTAATTAAAGTTCTACTTGTCTTTACATTTACATCAATAGTAAATGATTGAGTAACATTATTTGCTTGGGTAATTGAAACCTTGTAAACACCTGATATGATTGGCCTTACAGCAATGCTTGAGCTAGTATCAATTTTTAGACTTGCATCTGCAGGAATGGCAGTCCATTTATACTTAGAGGTGGGATCATAGGGCGCTTTTAATTCAAGCAATTGCCCTTCACAAACACCCAAACCTGTTGATGCAAAAAACAAAGTACAAGTATCAAATTGGCCTAAAGGATTCGCCACAATCATCCTAATTGAATCAGCACCTAACCAAAATGGTTTAGGTATAATACTTAGTTTTCGTTGAATGGTATCTAATTTTGCAACGGATAGTGCATCTGATAAAACACTCCATTTCATTGATGTTGCGGAAAAAGCAGCATCAAAAACACATTCATCTAAATCTACCATTGGGTAATCTTCATTTACCAGTTTTGTCAATTTTTTAAATTTTATTTTTGGTTTCGAAACCCCTCTTATATCCAAGCCAGAAACAAATATGGTTCTGTTAGATGGCGAATAGACATTACAATATACACTAATCAAAAAGGCATCTTCAGGTATAAAAAACTCCCTACTATACTCAGTAAAATCAGCAGTATTACAAGGTACATCAAGGTAGTAATTAATGTCTTTGTCTTGCACATTGATAAAAATATTAACCCTATCATTTTCAGTTCCACCTTTGGTTGAAAGCTTTATCACATTTCTTCCTTTCTCAACCCCACCAAGTCTTTGAATGGTAAATGCTTGACCACTTTTACTAGAAAAACTTTTCCCACCACTTTGCGCTACACCAGTTGTTGGATCGAAATTACTTATATTCCCATATCCATCGGGAAGACCATCTTCGTCCAAATCAACATCCAAACGAGGAGCAATATTTACATTTTGATTTTGAATTTTACTATACAACTCATTGGCCCAATAATTATATGTTTCAATCCTAATATTTTTAAATTTGCACCAATCTAAAATCGTATTTACCTGATTGATTAAATCATTCCAAGCAAATCCACCGTATAGTGAAAAGTGACTAAGACCGATACTCACATGATGACGAGCCAATCTATCAGCAAAGGTTTTTTGAATATTTAAAGTACTTTGGTTTTCCTCATAAAAATCGCCCCCTTGCATTGAAAATTTTTTTGAACCATTTGGATCAAATTCATTAAAAGCCTTCACGCAGGTAGGATAACTTGCACCACTTAAGTAGGAGAATTCATGCCCAAGTGTCTCATAAATGAAACTTTCACTTAAATAAGGTTGTTCTCCACCTGGCTGAAACCAAGTAGTTGGATTTTTTAAACCATGTTTTGCAAAAAGATATTGTGTATGCTGCTGCATCAATAAAAAACCTACCTTATTTACCTCTATATCAAAATTAGAAAGCATTTTAAAAGAAATTAAGCCCGTATTTGCAAAGTTTACATCCTCGTTCCAAAACGACATGAGGGTAGCTGTATCAGGGTCTAAAGGATTTACATTTGAAATGCCTGAAAATCCTAAAACTAGGTTAAGACTTGGCAAATAAAACTTAGTTATATTTTGCACTCCATAGATGCGACTAGAGCTTAACTCACCATTGCTTTGGGTAATTAGTTTATTGCCTATTAATGTCACTTTTCCCTCGTCACCGAGACCCTTGGTATTAATTAAATTATATTTCAAGCAAATCTTAGGGCCATTGGCATTGGGATTAAAAAACATTTTATTGATATGATCAACCCCAGGCTTGCCAGCATACATAAGGGTATCTTGCATATTAGTAACTTCAAAGAAATGTGAAAAATGATTGGCACTATGGTCAGCAATATCATGTCCATAGTTCTGCATATCCTTCAAAAGTTTCCAGTATTCTTCCCCTCCTATTCTCTCCACAATTTGAGCATTGCAACCATATGTAAATTTAAGTCCCTTGCTCCTAAAAAGGCTATCAAACATTCTTAATTTTTCGATAGGTTGGGTATCATCCACTCTAAAACATACTCCACCATCTTTATTAGTAACTTGAGCCTTAGTATAGTAAAACACACAAAGACATAAAAGAAAGGATAAAATGGGTTTAATTTTTTTCATAATTAAAAACAATAAATTCTTTATTTGTTAAGTCACAAAATTAAGAGATAGGATTATAAAATCACCTTGCTAATAATTAATTAACTAACAACAATGTTAACAGTAATAAAAGCTGAATCGGAGCATTCATACAAGTGGATTGACATAAGTGGACCAAGTTTGGAAGAGCTTACTGAAGTGGCTGAAAAATATCATTTACACCCCACCGCAGTTAAAGATTGCCTAGAGCCAGAGCATTTGCCAAAGTTTGAACAAATGGATGAGGCCTCTTTTATCATTTTTAGATTTTATGATAAACATTGCGATAAATCTTCGGATACCATACAAAAGCTTACCCGTAAGATGGCCATTTTTTATGGCAAAAATTATTTAATCACCATTCACAGAAGTCAAACGGATATCATTACCCAAACGGCAGAAAAGTATGTAAATAATCCTTATGCGAAAACACCTTTCGATATTGTTTGTAAATTATTGAAGCAAGCCATACAAACCTACGAAGCACCATTGACCAAAATTGACACAGAAATAGACTACTACGAATCGCGTATATTTTTAAAAAACAAGATACCAGATTTGCTCAAAAACCTTTATGAGATAAAACGTAAAGCATATATCACCAAAAGACTTTTCTCTGTTTCAAAAAACATTGTTGACCAAATGGAAAGCAGCAACAAGAAGAATGCACAAGTACAAGACCTAAAAGACACTTTTACCAAATATGAGATATTAATTGACGAAATTCACGATAGCATACATTCGTTACTCAACATTTACATTTCACTTTCATCTCAAAAAACAAATGAAGTGATGCGCTTCTTAACGGTTTTTTCAGCTTTTTTCTTACCACTTACTTTTATAGTAGGCATCTATGGAATGAACTTTGATGGTATGCCAGAATTGCATTGGATGTGGGGATACCCTGCCGTAATAGGATTTATGTTGAGTATTACCATCTTCATTTGGATTTGGTTTAAACGCAAAGGTTGGATTTAATTAGATTGAAATAATGTTTATCTATATCGATGATGAAAACCTCCACCATACCCATGATGAAATCTATAATTAAGGCGATATCTATAGCCACCATAATAAGAACCACTATATGAGCGGTATCTGTATCCGCCACCATAATAAGTAACTATTTTGCGCGGAGCTCTTGGATAAGAAGAGGTTTGCATTTCCTGTGTATTGCAAGCAACTGACAAGAATGTCAAACAAATAAAAAGCAACTTGAGTAAGGTCTTCATTTCGGCATACAAATATTAGAACAACTTAAACAAGAACCAAGCCATCCTGAGTGTTTAACCAAAGATTAATATATTTATAATCAAGGCAATGTTACAACATCTATTATTTTTCTAAAACTTATTTCAGTCACAAGGTATTTGACTTAATAGAATGTGCTTTTTTAAAATTTGCAGGTCTTTGTGAATCCCGTTTCCGATGTTTCGGAGAGAGCTGAAGCAATCTCCAAGTAAATCAGATGGCTTCGTGCCTCGCCATGACGCCATATCTGTACAATACTTAATTATGAAAGAAATCTGGTGTATTTTGCAATAGAAAATCTAAATAATTAATGGATTTATTTCACGACAAAAAAACAAACCTATTGCCAAAAGATGGAGTAGTTCAATATTATGGAAGAGTCATTTTAACTGAAAAGGCTAACCTTTTTATGGAAGCACTCTTTAATAGTATTGAATGGAGAAATGATGAGGTGGTGATATATGGCAAGCGAATCATTACCAATAGAAAAATGGCTTGGTATGGCGACAAGGCATTTGAATATAAATATTCCAACATCATCAGAACCGCCTTGCCTTGGACCAGCGAGCTATTGGAATTAAAAGAGATTGTCGAATCAAACACACAAGAGAATTATAATTCATGTTTGCTAAATTTATACCATGATGGCACTGAAGGTATGGGCTGGCACAGCGATGATGAAAAAGACTTGAAAAAGGATGCTGCTATTGCCTCACTTAGTTTGGGTGCAGAAAGAAAATTCGGTTTCAAGCATAAGCAAGATAAACAAAGCTTGTATTTAACCCTAGAACATGGGAGTCTTCTATTGATGAAAGAACAAGTGCAAAGCCATTGGCTTCATAGTTTACCTAAATCAAGCAAGGTTTTAAAACCGCGAATAAATTTAACTTTCAGAACGATTGTTTAAGCATTTCATTTTAACCACAGAGTACACAAAGAATATGCAGCACAGAGGACACGAAGGAAATCGTGTTTCGTTATTGCATTATATATTTATTGAATATATCGAAAGTTAGAGAAAAGTAAAAAGCAACATATAGATTCGATATCTCACATATGTGAAGAAACGAAGATTTTGAAAGGCAAAATATTTTTAGATATTTTTAAACCTCACCTTATGTGGAGCGGTATCTCCAAGGCGTTGTTTCTTGTTTTCTTCGTACGAGCTATAATCTCCTTCAAAGAAATACACTTGCGAGTTACCCTCAAATGCTAAAATATGCGTTGCAATACGATTGATAAACCACCTATCGTGGCTAATTACAACCACGCAACCAGCAAAGTTTTCAATGGCTTCTTCCAAGGCACGCAAAGTATTTACATCTATATCATTGGTAGGCTCATCCAACAACAACACGTTTCCACCTTCTTTCAAAGTCATGGCCAAATGCACGCGGTTTCTCTCTCCTCCAGATAATACATTTACTTTTTTACTTTGGTCGTTGCCACTAAAGTTAAACTTAGAAATATAAGCCCTTGCATTTACTTGCTTGTCGCCCACCATCATGGTTTCAGTGCCTCCACTGATTACCTCAAATACTGATTTTTCAGGTAATAAATCTTTGTGGCTTTGGTCAACGTAAGCAGTCTTAACGGATTCACCAATTCTAAAATCACCAGAATCAGGTTGCTCCAAGCCCATCATCATGCGAAACAAAGTAGTTTTTCCTACACCATTTGGCCCTATGATGCCTACTATACCTCCTTTTGGAAGACTGAAACTTAAATTCTCGTATAACAATTTATTACCAAAGGCCTTGCTCACATTGTTGGATTCAATAACCAAATCTCCCAAACGTGGACCAGCTGGAATAAACAATTCCATACTCTGTTCTTTCTCTTTTTGTTCCTCACCCATCATTCTATCGTAGGCTTGTAAACGAGCTTTTTGTTTGGTTTGACGGCCTTTGGCACCTTGGCGAACCCAGTCTAACTCACGTTGTAAGGCTTTGGCACGCTTGCTTTCTTGTTTTTCTTCTTGCAACAATCTATTAGATTTTTGTTCTAACCAACTGCTATAATTCCCTTTATAAGGAATGCCCTCTCCCCTATCCAATTCTAATATCCATCCTGCAACATTGTCTAAGAAATACCTATCGTGGGTAACGGCTATAACCGTTCCAGGGAAGTTTTTCAAGAATTGCTCTAACCAATCTACAGACTCGGCATCCAAGTGATTGGTGGGCTCATCCAATAATAAAATATCAGGATTGCTAAGCAACAAACGACATAGGGCAACCCTTCTGCGCTCTCCTCCTGAAAGCACTTTCACAGGTGTATCTGCATCAGGGCATCTCAAAGCATCCATGGCTTTGTCTAGTTTGGTATCAAGCTCCCAAGCATCATGTTGCTCTAGCAGCTCCATCAATTCACCTTGACGATTCATGAGTTTCTCCATGGCTTTATCATCCATGGGTTCAGCCAATTTGTTATTTACCTCATCAAATTCTTCAAGCAAATCGGTAATGTGTTTCACTCCTTCTTTTACCGATTCCAAAACCGTTTTGGATTCATCTAAAACAGGCTCTTGCTCTAAAAACCCAATTTTATATTCTTTATCAAAAACAACCTCACCTTGAAAGCTTTTATCTACGCCCGCAATGATGCGAAGCAAACTTGACTTTCCACTACCATTTAAACCTAAGACACCTATTTTGGCACCGTAGTAAAAAGATAAGTAAATGTTTTTCAGTACTTGTTTTTGAGGTGGGTGCGTTTTGCTCACACCTGCCATCGAGAATATAATCTTGTTATCAGACATGGTATTGGGTTAAATTATTGGAGGGCGAAGATAAGGCTAAAATCCTAATTCATAAAAGATAATTAAACAAAAAACGCCACTAAAAAGTGGCGTTCATTATTATTTGAAAGTGTGATTATTCAACTACTAATTTTTGAGAAAGGCTCTCTCCATCTGTAGTCATTCTAACAAAATAAATTCCTTTTTGAACATCAGACAAATCAATAGAAACTTGATTTTCACCTTTATTCATCGCAAAATCTTGTACTTTAATTTGCTTACCTTGAATATCCATTACTTCAACTTGAACCAAAGTGTTTTGCTTTAAACTAATTTCAATGTTAAGCTTATCTTTTGCAGGATTTGGAAACACATTATAAGAAGCAATATTGTTTATTTCACCTACTGATGAATTACCTGAAAATGCTAATAAATCTGCGTATAAATAGCTACCACTATTAAAAGTATTAAAACTAGATGATAATATTATTGTACACGAATCAGGCATATCGGTTACATTTGGGTTGTATTGGATTGTATTTGTAAATGCAGACCAACTCATTGCCATTGCCTTTAATGCAATTTCACCTAAGCCAATCAAATCACTTTGTTTAGTGGAAGTATTATATTTTGTAAATTCAACTAAAATAAATGCAGTGTCACCACCTTGACCCATAAACTGAAGTATGCCTTTTAAGCTATTTGGGCGGCTGTTTACAGCAAATTGAGTTATTGCCAAACCTGAAGATGTAGATGAAGATGTTAGTTTTAGATACGAAGAACCCGCATTAGGTGCTACTGATGAAGTACCTTGAGTAGCTCCTGCTGTTGCCCAACCTGACGGTCTTCCTCCAGCCCAAGTTTCAAAACTTGCATTAGGAATGGTTTGTGCAAATAAAAACGAGCTTGCACATGTTGCTAAAATTGTAAATAGTTTTTTCATTTCTTTTTGTTTTTATCGTTTAAATTTAAAATTGTAATCTCGTGTATAACATTCTTCCAAAAACTAGGCCTCAGGCCATGCTTGTATCAAAATACGAACTGAACGGATTTGCGAGGTCAATAATCGGATTATTTTGTTTAAAGTCAAAAATATTTTCAAGCCCTACATACAAATCAAGTTTCTTTTAAAATAATGATTTGCTTATTTGAGAGTTGAAAATAAAACAGGTATCCGAATAATTGGCTAGCCTCAAGCCAACGAGGACTATATGGCTAAAATCCTAATTCATAAAAGATTATTAAACAAAAAACGCCACTAAAAAGTGGCGTTCATTATTATTTGAAAATTTGATTATTCAACTAATAATTTCTGAGAAAGGCTTTCACAATCTGAAGTCATTCTAACAAAATAAATTCCTTTTTGAACATCAGACAAATCAATAGAAACTTGATTTTCGCCTTTATTCATTGCAAAATCTTGTACTTTTATTTGCTTACCTTGAATATCCATTACTTCAACTTGAACCAAAGTTTTTTGCTTTAAACTACATTCAATGTTAAGCATATCTTTTGCAGGATTTGGATAAACCGAATGTGATTCAAAATTACTCATTTCATTTACACTACTAGCACCCATAAATGACAAGGCATCCACATATAAATAACTTCCAACCTTTGGGCTACCATTGCTTGACGATAACATAATAAGACATGAGTCTGGATTATCATTAGATTGATAAACTAAATCTAAAGAGAATTCAGCCCAACTCATTTCCATTCCTTTCAAAAAATGGTAACAAGAAGCAATGGTGTCTTTTCCACCATTGGCATTTTGCTTGGTCAACACCACAGCAACCACTCCATTGTCCCCATTATATCCCATATACTGCCATTTACCAGTAAGCTTAGAGGGACGCGCTGTGAATGGATAGCCTGAAGAAATAACACCAAAATCATAATCCAATATGCCTGTTGTGGCAAGACCTGGATTTACATTTCCCAAAGTGCTTTTTGAAGTTAACATCAAATAGGCAATACCTGTATTGGGAGGAGGATTGTTTGAACCTCTAATGCATGTAATTACGTTTGCTTGCGAAGTTGTTGGATTGAAGGTATTCCATCCGTCAGGGTCGTAATACTTAGAATTTTTAAAGGTCCAATTCTCGAAACTTGGATTCGGAATATTTTGAGCAAAAAGAATATTCGCACAATACATGGCAAATATCAATAGAATTATTTTCTTCATGTGTGTTCTAAATTTTTAATCTTAATCCTGCATACAACATTCTTCCAAAAACAGGAGCCCATACCATGCTTGCATCAAAATATGAGCTAAAAGGATGCGCCCCATCAATAATCGGGTTATTTTGTTTAAAGTCAAAAATATTCTCTATGCCTATATATACATCAAGATTCTTTTGAAGCATTGATTTGCTTATTTGAGAATTGAAAATAAAATAAGCATCTGAATAATCAGTCAACCTTAAACCATCTGGATTGCTTTGTGTATTGGGCAATCTCTTTTGCCCAAACCATTGCGCAGTTAAATCAAACCCCCATTTGTTTTTGGTTTGATAAGCAAAATTAGCAAAGGCTCGATGAGCAGCTATCATTGGCACTTCCAATAAACCTTGCTGGTATTGGGTTTTCACATCATACCACCTATAAGCCAATCGCAAATCAAATCTCTTCAAAGCTTGATAATCCAATTGCACTTGCAAGCTGTTTGAATACGATGCCCCATTTAATTGATAAAACAAAACTTGTTGCGCATTGGCATCTCTGTCAACTACCACTTGCTTGGTAAAATCAGAATAGCAATAGTCTAAACTAAAAGTTCCTTTTCTGTAATTCAATTTAAAATCATGGGTTAAATTGATACCATAATTCCAGGCTACTTCGGGTTCAAATCCATATGCGTATTTATTGTAGTTAGATAGGAAATTCCATTGCCTCGAACTGGCTAACAAACCGCTATTTTCAGCTATCAGATTGGCTGTTCTCCATCCTTTGCCAACTGAAGCTCTTAAAACTGTATTTTCATTAAATGCATAACGGGCATGCAATCTCGGCACCCAATACCATCCAAATAAATTATGATAATCTATCCTGTTACCAGCCACCAATGTAAATTTAGCCAAATAAGAATAAGTATACTCGAAGAAGGCTCCACTCACATTTTCGTTTCGCTTGAAATTATACTCCTGCGTGTTATATAGCTTCTCATTATAGTCATCCAAAACATAGCTAATACCTGTTCTAAACTTATGATTGGTATTGCTAATAATACTTTGGTAAATGAGGTTAGAATAAACACTTTTCTCTGTTCCATTGTATTTATTTACACCAAAGAAATTATCATAGTTTTGGTCCGAAGCATTAATCTGTAAACCTATGCTCTTGTAGCGTTTTTTTTCAAACACATATCCCACTTTCAAAAAGGCTTCATATCGTTCCCCTTTCACTTGTGTGCCATATATATTAGGATTTGCAGCATATTGCATATCCTCACTGATGCCCAATGCTCCTCCTGTTTTTTTATCTTGCAGAGCTCGCAGAGCACCTTGCAAAATGAAGCCCCTATGGTTTTCAAATTTAAAACGATAAATACCATTCAACTGATATCCCAATGGATTATCTAGGTATCCATCATTATTTCTATCCATCCTTTGGTTTAAGGTACTTGCATGTAAAAATACAGAATGACTAAACTTTGGATTGATTTTGTTCGCAAGAATAAGATTGGTTTCATATCTCCCACCCTCGCTACCATATGCATTAAAATATAATTTCTCTTTCACATCGGGTTTATGAAGTTCTACATTGATACCACCTGCTATACTTTCATATCCATTTACCACACTACCCACACCTTTACTCAATTGAATACTATTTATCCAGGTACCAGGGGTATATGAAAACCCGAAATTACTTGCCAATCCTCGTGTAGAAGGCATAGCCTCTTGGGTCAGTTGTGTGTATTGACTTGCCAAACCAAGCATTTGAATTTGTTTGGTACCTGTCAAGGCATCACTATAGCTAACATCCACAGAAGGGTTGGTTTCAAAACTCTCACTCAAATTGCAGCAAGCAGACTTAAAAAGTTCCTTTTCATTCATTATACTTGTCTTCCAAGGATCAATAAAACTAATTGCAGTGCTTTGTCTCTCAAATGAAATGGTGACCTCGCCTAGTTTGCTTTTGCTAATCATGATGACTTTTACAAAATGACTTTTTGCAATTAAAATCGTGTCGCTCACATAACCTGTTGCGTTCACTAGTATGCGGTCACTCTTATCAGTTGCAGGTAGTATGAAAACCCCTAAACTATCAGTTGCAGTGCCTATACCTGTATGTAACCAAGACACAAGCGCCCCTTTCAGAGCCGTGATATTTCCCTTCGAGTCGGTCTCCAACACGATACCTTTCAAACTTTGGCTTTGAGACATAGCACTTTGGTACAGTGTTAATAAACACCATACTAAATAAACAAATCGCTTCATAATAGTTATATGAATTTATAAAAACTAGTCGTGATGGGTATTGTTGTTTTCCCTAAACAAACAGCAATCAGGTAGTCGCAAATAGACATTATCTGGTGCTTTATCTTTATCGGTATCGTGGCCTACTGCCGCAATCTTTTGTCTAATTTGACTTTCAGAAATTTTTGATGAATCATAAACCAATTGCAATATTTTGGTATCGATATTCCATTCGGCTATTTTGATTCCTTTAACGTCTAGGGCAGTCTCTATTCGCTCTTTGCATTGGGTGCAATTGCCATACACTTTGAAACTTGTTTTAATGGTTTTGTTTTGAGCAGTCACTGAAAACGATATAGCAATGACAGCTAGTATTAATAGTATGTTTTTCATTGTTTTTAGAATTTATATTGTTAAAAAATGCTCCAGCAAAGTGCAGCAAGAAATGGCATCAATTGATGCAAAAAAGCGAATTTCTTCGCGCAATCATTCGAATAAAAATCCTAAAATCTAAGAATGGTTGTGGTGGTGCCAAGCAAAGAAGAATTAGGAAGTGAGCACCGCCATTTATGTGTAAATATTCTTTGGAACAAATTAGTTCCTAAATCCTGTGTAAGGTAAAAGTGAATCGAATAAAGAACTTTTACAATTTTAAAAACTGAGTTACTTTGTAATACTGGTGTGATAACACTTTCAGACTTAACATTGGCCTTTATCTGAACATCATCACAGCAATCTGTTTTTTTCATCGCTGCGCATTCACATTGGTCCTGTTCATCAGCGTTTTCAAACAAACCCAAATGCGTAAGAACCCCGCCACAATAGTGAGTAGTAGCATATACGCCCACATTGGCAATCATGTATATACTAAGTAAGAATATGATAGTGATTCTCTTCAAAACGTTTACAAAATACACTAATAAATTCGTGATAATCAAGGTAAATTTAAAATGATTCGTTTTCCGCAGATTTTTGCCTTAATTCGTTATCCGAATTTACTATGAGTTTTCAAGTTTCTTATCCTTACTTATACCTATTTATTTGTTGCTTATTGGCCGCAGGCTCCTCTTGGTTTTTATACCGCAAAAACCCTTTAGATATTGGCAATAAATACATCCTCTGGCTTGTTCATAGCCTGCGATTTGCAAGCATTTTCATCATTTGCTTTCTGCTTTTAGGACCCTTGTTGAATTTAGTTAATCGCAAAGTTGAGAAACCCATTATCATGCTAGCAGTTGACAACAGTCAGTCGATTGTGAGCAGCAAAGATTCCGCTTATTACCGAAATGAATTTGCCAAGCAAATACTCGAGTTCAAAGACAAATTATCCAACAAGTATGAAGTAAAATTTTATACCCTAGGCAAAGATGTAAGTGAAGATACAAAGATTGATTATAGCCAAAAACAAAGTGACTTAGCCAAAGTGTTTAGTGAAGCTGAGAATAAATTTAGCAACCTAAATTTGGGAGCTATCATCCTTGC
Organism: Bacteroidia bacterium; assembly: GCA_040403075.1. Lineage (GTDB taxonomy): Bacteria > Bacteroidota > Bacteroidia > UKL13-3 > UKL13-3 > RGVD01. Next base: position 3,909 of record JBBALJ010000039.1, on the reverse strand, counting down.
TAGTGATGGAATATACAACGAAGGTGAAAACCCTCTATATGCATCTAAAAACACAAAATCGCCTGTTTTTACAATTGCCTTGGGCGATACCAACCAACAAAAAGATGCCTTGATTAGCAATGTGCGACATAACCAATTGGTATTTGCAGGTAATAATTTTGAGATGCAAATAGAATGCAAAGCTTTCAATTGCCTTAACCAAAACAGCAAGCTGAAAATTAACCACAATGGCAAAACGATTTTTGAGCAAAACCTTCAAATCAATAGCCAATCATACTTTAACAACATACCCGTAAAACTAGAAGCAAACGAAGAAGGTACCCAACATTACAGCATTCAAATTTCACCTTTAAGTAATGAAATTTCTTATGCCAACAATGTATATGATGTTTTTATCAATGTCATCAAATCGAAGCAAAAGGTATTGATATTAGCACAAGCACCTCACCCTGATGTGTCTGCTATGAAACAAAGCATCGAAAGCAATCTTAACTACGAAGTGAGTTATAGCTTACTCGAAAACTTCAACTATGATGAAAAATCGAGGTACGATTTGGTTATCCTCCATCAATTGCCAGGCGCACGAAACGAGGGATTGCGCTTGATAAAATCACTTCGACAAAAACAAATTCCGCTTCTTTTTGTATTGGGCAATGCCACAGGTGTTAACCAAATCAGCAATGAAAGTGGCGAACTAATTATTACTGGCAATAGAACCAATAGCAATGATGTGAGTGCCATATTTAACAACCAATTTGCGCTATTTGGTTTGGATGAAAGCAATGCCAATACCATACAAAAATTTCCACCTCTATCTGCACCTTATGGCAACTATAAAGTACCCTTGGATGCACAAGTGCTATTTTATCAGCAAATAGGATATGTAAAGACCCAAGTGCCTTTGGTATTTTTTGTAAAAAACAATAGACAGCAAACAGGCTATTTCTGTGGTGAAGGCTTTTGGAAATGGCGTTTACAAAATTATTTGCTCAAACAAAACCATGATGTAACCAATGACCTAATGAGCAAAATAGTGCAGTTACTAGCAATTAAAAACGACAACAGTTTGTTCAGAGTTAGCAGCATCAAAAAGAAGTTTTTTGAAAACGAAAAAATTGAATTGGATGCAGAGCTATACAACGAAAGCTATGAATTGATCAACCAACCTGATGTGACTTTGGAAGTGAAAGACAGCAAGGGCAAACTCTTTCAATACACCTTTAGCAAAACCGAAAAAAGCTACCATGCCAACTTAGGCAATATGCCTGTGGGCACTTATACCTACAATGCCAAAGTAACAAGTGGAAACAAAACCCATAGTAAGACTGGGCAATTTATTGTGGCTGCCTTACAAGCTGAATTAATAGAAACCAAAGCAAACCACCAACTATTAAACAACATCGCATTGCAAAGTGGTGGACAGTTATTTTATAAAAACCAATTAGATGCTTTGGAAAAAGCCATTGAACAAAACGAAAACATAAAACCTGTTATTTACAAACAAAACGAAGTAAAAGAATTGCTAAACCTAAAATGGATTTTCTTTGTAATACTTGGTTTATTAAGCCTTGAGTGGTTCATAAGAAAATGGAATGGATTTGTTTAACTTTTGACTGAGCATCTTCGGAAGATGCCATTAGGCATTTGTAATTTTAGACTGAATTACCAATATGAAACTGAACAAATTTATTTGGAACATATATAAAGAATCCCAACAAGGAAATAAAAATAATTAAAGCATATGGCTGAAAATAAACTTCAATCTCTAACGGAAATCTTCAATAATAAATTTTTTAGAATACCTGATTATCAAAGAGGATATGCTTGGCAAATAGAACACTTGGAGGACTTTTGGGAAGATTTGGAAAGCTTAAACATATCGAAATTTCACTACACTGGATTATTAACAGTTGAGCCCCTTGAAAAAAATCAAGTTGAAAAAATTGAAAAATGGCAAGATGATTTGTGGCTTCTTGATAAAGGTCTTAAAGCATATTACATTATTGATGGACAACAAAGACTAACAACAACAATAATTCTTATACAATCAATTCTTAATAAATTTAATGATGACGATGGAATTAATTTTCAAACAAGTGCATACTGGATTGATAAATTTCTTTATCAACAATTCAATAGTTTTAAATCATTTTTATTTGGATATGAAAAAGACAATCCGAGTGATGAATTTTTTAAATCAAAAATTTTAAATCAAAATTCATTTGCCTCTTCAACCGTAGCGGAACAAACAATTTATACAATTAATTTACAGCTAGCAAAAGATTTTTTTGAAAAGAAAATTTCAAAACTTAAAAAAGAAGAAATTGAAATAATTTTTAGAAAAGTTACAAATCAGTTAAAGTTTAACTTGTATGAAATAGATAATGAATTAGATGTTTCAGTGACTTTTGAAACAATGAATAACAGAGGAAAATCATTATCCACTGTTGAACTTTTGAAGAACAGATTAATGCATCTTACTACGCTATTTGGAGATGAAATTCATGAATCTGAAAAATTGCAACTTCGCAAAGGAATTAACGAGGCTTGGAAAACTATATACGAATATTTAGGAAAAAACAAAGACAACATTTTAGATGATGATAGTTTTTTGATTGACCATTGGATAATGTATTTCAAGTATGATAGAACAATTGGAATAAATGAATTTTTATTGAAAAATATTTTTTGCACAAAGAATATTTTGACTGGAAAAATTAAATTCAGTGACATTATTACTTATGTAGAAAGTATTCAAAAAAGTATAAAGGAATGGTTTTATATTTACAATCCACACTATTGCATTTATGATACTGAAATTAGAAGTTGGATTTCAAAACTATATAGAATTGGTTCGGGTAATTTCGACCCAATTATACTTGCGGGCTTGTTTCATAAATTAGAAACTAAAAAAATGGTTGAGCTTATGCGTACATCAGAAAGATTTATTTTTACAGTATATTTTTTATCAGGTAGACAATCGAATACAGCGCAGTCTGAATTTTATCGCAAAGCAAATGAATTATATAAGTCTCCTGAAAATATTGATGCAGTAATACAATTCATTCACAATTTTAATAATGGTACAGAGGAATATTATGGCTGGTTCGATATAGAAAATTTTAAACTTGAAATCAAAGATTTATTTGAAAGAAATCGAGAGGGATTTTATAAATGGAAAGGAATAAAATATGTGTTATATGAGTATGAGATTTATTTACAACAAACTGCTAAAGGGGAAGAAAAAGTAAAGTGGGAAAATGTAAACAACGAATCAATTGAACACATTTATCCTCAAGAATCAAGTAAAGATTGTTGGAAGCAAAGCTTCAATATTTATTCTCTCAAACAAAGAAGGATTTTATTAAACTCTCTAGGTAATTTACTTTTGTTATCAAGTTCAAAAAATTCTGAATTACAAAATGAATGTTTCAATTTTAAAAAAGAGCATAAAGATAAAAAAGGAAATCAAGTAGGATTTTATAATGGTTCATATAGTGAAATTGAAGTTTCTAGAACAAGAGACTGGACTCCTAAATCAATTCTTGAGAGAAGTTTAAAAATACTCTCTTTTATCGAAGAACGTTGGAAAGTAAAATTAGGAACAAGAAAGGAAAAGATAGAATTTTTACAACTAAAATTTCTTGAAGATTAATTATGTATAATTAATATTGGTCAATAAAAATGGAAAAATTAAAGCTGCCCAAATTAATGACTGGGTCATTATGGTTTGTATCGGAATATGAAGATGGCACAGAGCCATCATCTTTAAAAGAATTTAAAGATAATATTAATACGAATGAACCTCCCGAAAAACTATCAAGAGGTAATATAATACCTAAAAATGAAAAAGTTGAACAATATGTAATTTTTGAATGTTTTCGCCCACAATATAAAGAGGCGGCATCC
>JBBALJ010000038.1:6590-28113 GCA_040403075.1 Bacteroidia bacterium | reverse complement strand
TGAACAATATGTAATTTTTGAATGTTTTCGCCCACAATATAAAGAGGCGGCATCCTTTAGATTGTATTTGTATAATGATGGAAAAGCTGTCGGAAAAGTTGAATACGCTAAGGATTATTTTGATGGTAAAGAGCCTTTTGAAGGTAGATATAAAAAAATATCAAATTCTAAAATTGTTATTTGGGGTATTTGGTATTCTGGAGTTAATTTAAAAGAAAAGTTTTTTGCATTTATTGAGCTGTCTAAGTAACTCACTGTTTAGGATTTTCAAACCCGCATTCCCAAGTGTTAAGCACAGCGTCAATTGTGAATCAAAATAATAAACGTTTGAAAATTTAGTTTTTCAACGATAAATAAAGGATACCTTCAGTTTCAATTAAGTTGTTGGTCGGGAGACTCAACAACGACAGATTAGGCATCATCCTGTTAATCTAAAAATCCATTAAATTCTGTTCTGACAATATATGCTGTTGGTAAGTAGACACAACAACATATAGATTACGTATTATCTTGTAAATCAACAAATCCAACAAACTAGCCATTATGAGGGCATGGCACAAAGCACCAAAAACAAAGCACACTAACTACGCTTTTTTCACAAAAATGGATTTCAAAGCCATAGCCCCAAATTCCCCAACTTTGCAGTCGATATTATGGTCACCATCCACCAAGCGAATGTTTTTTACTTTGGTACCCGTTTTAATATTTTTCAAAAAACCTTTTACAGGCAAATCTTTAACAATAATTACAGAATCTCCGTTTTGCAAAATATTGCCATTGCAATCTTTTACAACCAATGTATCATCAGCGGCAACCGTTTCAGAAGCTGTCTCTATAGTCCACTCATGTGCACATTCAGGACATACTAACAAGTTATCCATTTCATAGGTATAGGGTGATTTACATTTTGGGCATTCCGGCAATTCTGACATTGGATTTTTTGTTTATAGATAATGATGTAAAATAAACAAAAATTAACGAAAGCTAAAATGACAAATGATAGCTCTATGATATATCTAGTCAATTATCGACTAATCAAGGGTAAAAGTTTGGATCTATTGGCTTTTGATGTTCTTGGTCAACTAAATGATTTTACAATTGTAACCTATAATTATTAAAATTATTTTAATATGTTTGAATACATTATTCAAAACAATCAAATGCGCATTCAAAAACTACTTATCTGTTTCCTTTTCATTCTAAGCATCAATGCTGTCAAGGCCCAAGATACTAAATACAATCCCAAAGAATACAGCACCAAACCGATGTGGATTGAAATGATGGACGACAGCAGTGTGAATTATTATGAGGCTTTGAAAGCTTATGAGCAATATTGGCAAAACCGCCTTAGACCGCAAGAAGAAGAGGATGCAATTAATGAACATGGCTCAAGAAAAGAAGAAAGAGAACGAGAAAAATTCGAAAAAAAACTTGCTAAAATGACTCCTGCTGAAAGAACAGTTTTTGATAGAATGAAATACGAATGCAAGCGATTTGATAATTGGAAACGCGAAGTGAAGAAATTTGTTCAGGAAGATGGTCATCTTTTAAGTTATGATCAAAAGCTTGAAATTTGGAACAGACAGCAAGAGGAAATAAAAAAACTAAACAAAACTGACAAATAAGGAAGCGAACTTTACATGAAAAAATATTTACTAATAATTTTATCTCTTGCTTTTTCTCAAATAGGCTTATCCCAGTCAGCCAATTGGTCTGCTGTATTGCCAAGCAAATTTCCAACCAATGCAAGTGGTCAAATACATGGCATTAGTCGTGTAAGTCAGATGAAATTCCATCCAAGCAATGCCAATAAAATGTATGCTGTAAGTGCTCGAGGAGGATTGTTTATCAGCTCTGATGCTGGAGCCAATTGGGTAGTTGCTCCCGGCACTGATTTTATGGCTAGTGCTAGATTAGCATCCGTTTGTATTGATTATACAAATGACCAAGTTATTTACTTAGGAACAGGTGATCATAATTATTACTATGCGGGAAATGGGGTAATGAAATCAACCAATGGTGGACAAACATTTACCCAAACTACCCTGACAGGTAAATTAGTTGTTGATATGGTAATGGATCCAAACAATAACAATAGCATAGTAGCCATTACCAACACAGGTATTTATAAAACCAATGATGCAGGTGCAACATGGTCTCTCAAAACTGCTTCAAGGGGTTTTGATGATTTAAAGCAAAAAACACCAACTTCAAGAACCTTGTATGCAGCTACAAGGGATTCGGCATTTTTCCGATCATTAGACTTTGGTGATACTTGGACACAAATTACATCAGGCATCGTTTTACCCTCAGGTATTACCAATGGGAATGGATGTAGAATTGCTGTAACTCCTGCTGATACCAATGTAGTTTACCTTGGTATGGTTGCGAATAGCGGAACTGTATACAAATCTATTAATGGAGGTCTGTCATTTACTGCAGTAAAAAACACTGCTTCACCTTACCTTACCTATTATGACAATTCATCAACATCATCTGGTCAGGGAGATTATAATTTTGGAATAGGAGTAGATAGAACAAATGCAAATATATTGTACTTAGTAGCGCACAATAATTGGAAATCAACAGATGGAGGAGTGACATGGACACAACTTACAAATTGGTGGCAAAAATGTCATACTGATATGCACCAGATAATTACTTCACCATACAACAATACAAACTTATATAATGCCAATGATGGCGGAGTTTGGCTAAGTGTAGATGGAGGAAATAATTGGACCCCTAAAAGTGATGGCATAGCAGGCTATGAAATATACCATGGCAGTTGCAGTCCAACTAGGAGAGACATGTTCAGCATTGGCACTCAAGATAATGGTGAACTATATGCAAATTCAACGGGTTGGTTCACAAATAGAGGTGGGGACTGGCAGGCTCATTGTGTTTTTGATTACAGGCCAAATAGCTCAATGACCTACTATTACAATCCAGACTGGGGAACAGTAAACATTCCTAAACGAAGATTAGTAAATGGAAGCGATGCTACATATGGCCTCCCATCAACAGTTGAAGATATTACAGATATTACCTTTCATAGAAGCAATCCAGACTTAGCTTTTGCAAGTGATACCATTATTTATCGTACAACAAACCTCACCGCTGGTACCCCTAGTTGGTCTCAAATAGCAAACTTTGGCAAAAAAATTATGGCCATGCATTGTCATTATGCTGATGCAAATAGACTTTATGTAATAACAAGCGATGGGTTGATTTATGTAAGTACAAATGCTTTAGCAGCCACACCTAGTTTTACAAGCTACACATTACCCAACACTAGTAACAATGAAGCAAATATCACTACAATAAAATCAAATATTAATACAATATACATAACAATCAATACTAGGGTGTATCGTTCAACCAACAATGGGGCTACTTGGACTAATATTACATACAACCTACCTTCAGTAAACCACGATAAAATTTTAGCTGACGAATATTATTCAAGCAATGAATTGGTATTTATTGCAAGTAACAATACTGTCTATTATAAAACAGCCACAGCTGCTACTTGGACCATTTTCAATACAAACTTACCTTCAAGGACTGATGCTATTGATATTTCAATTTATAACGATAGTACTTCTAATACTTTATTAAGATATACAAGTTATGGAAGAGGAATGTGGGAAACACCTATTAATAATTTAAGAGCCCTAACCTGCAATTTTATTGCTGACAATACGAATCCATGCCCAGGAGCTACAGTTACCTTCTCAGATTTATCTACTGGAAATGTAACAAGCAGAAATTGGACTTTCACAGGAGGCACCCCCTCAAGTTCAACCCTATCAAACCCAACAGTTACTTTCCCTTCTGGAGTTTATAATGTTTCCTTAACGGTATCAGACGGCACTAGCAACAGTAACGCCACCAAAAGTAATTACATCAACACAAGTGGAGGGAATCTACCCATTTCAGAAGGTTTTGAAGGAGCAACGGATCCACCAATTGGCTGGAAAAATATAGACAATGGAACAATAGGAAATGCTTGGGTTAAGGCAGCAACAGCAGGAGGTTTCGCAACTTCCACCAACTCAATGATGTTTGACAATTATAGTTGGAATATTGTAGGTCAAAAAGATGAGATTCAAACTAGCAGGTTCGATTTATCTAACTATAATTCGGCAAGAGTAACTTTTGATGTAGCCTACCAAGCATATACTGGTTATGCTGACACACTAGCGGTATTGCTTTCTACCGATTGTGGTAATACTTTCACACGAATTTATGCTAAAGGTGGTACAACCTTATCTTCAGCGGGAAGCGCATCTGCTAGCTTTATACCTAATGCTTCCCAATGGAGAAAAGACACAATCAATTTAACACCATATATTGGTCAATCAAGTGTGATTATTGCTTTTCAAAATATAAATGGCTATGGTAATAAATTGTATCTAGATAATATCAATGTTACAGCAACTGTAGCAGTCAATGCAGGCATAGACAAAACTATTTGTGCTGCAACATCAACAAGTATTGGAAGTGCTTCTGCTACAGGTTTGGCATATACTTGGAGTCCTACGACAGGTTTAAGTACTTCCAACATTAGCAACCCTAGTGCTTCTCCAAGCACTACAACAACCTATATTGTTACAGCTACCCATAACCTTTCAGGAATTCAAAATTTGGATACCGTATTAGTCACTGTTAATCCAATTCTAAATGCTCCTTCGGGTTTAACCAGTAGTTCAACAAGTGTCAATTCATTTACCTCAAATTGGACGAGTGTAGTTGGAGCCACTTCTTATACAATTGAAGTATCTTTAGACTCAAATTTTAGTAGCTTTGTTTCTGGCTATAATGCTTTGAGCGTGGGAACTAACTCCAAAGTTGTAACAGGATTAGCTGCTGGGACAGTATATTATTTTAGGGTAAAAGCAATTGGTACATGCAATTCAGGTAACTCAATTTTCTCTAAAGTTATTACCATAAGCAATCCACCAACTGCATTGTTTACAAATACAATTACCACCAACAGCTTTAAAGCAAATTGGAATTCAGCAATCGGTGCAGCATCTTATACTTTGGATGTATCATCAAATCGAAGTTTCACAAGTTTTATAGCAGGATACAATGCCTTTTCAGTTAATAGTATTAACAATATCGTTTCAGGATTAAATCCCAATACCAAATATTACTACCGATTAAAATCTATTAATGCCAGTGGTGGCTCTGTAAATTCAACTATTGATTCAGTAATAACTTCGAATGTTGTTAATCTAAATATTACCGCCTTCATTCAGGGCATGTATATTGGAACTAATCTAATGACAAGCGCACCAAGAAATGCGGATGCTACTTCGCCTTTAACTATTGCGGATACTGTTACTATAGAATTACATACAGCCATAACTCCTTATACCGTGCAATATTCATTTAAATCGATATTGAGTACCAATGGTCTCTCAAATATTATTTTACCGGGAGCAAGCATCGGCAACTCTTATTATATTTCAGTAAAACATAGAAATGCCATCGAAACATGGAGCGCAAACCCTGTATTAATTTCAGCCGTAACCAACTATAATTTTAGTAGCGGAATAGGTCAAGCTTTTAATAACAATCAAATTGCTATGGGGAATGGCGTTTTCGCAATATTCAGTGGAGATATAAACCAAGATGGCTCAATTGATTTCAATGATTATCCAACTTTAGATATTTCTAGCTCAAATGGGGATTTGGGGTATTTAGAAACTGATTTAAATGGTGATGCATCTACAGACTTTAATGACTATCCTTTGATTGATGTTAATAGTAGCTTGGGTATTATAAAATTAACTCCGTAAATGACAAAAAAACTAGGCAGGCAGGTTGCTTTTAATTTTATCTGCAATAGCCTGCATTTCTTCTTTTGATAGCTCTAATTTTAGGTTACTAAAATTCATTTCATTCATGGCTTTGAATGGAATTAAATGAATATGCGCATGAGGCACTTCTAGGCCAATTATAGCTGTACCAATCCTTGTACAATCAACAGATTTTTGAATTGCCGTAGCAACTATTTTTGAAAATAAATGTAAACCCGCATAAACTTCATTTTCCAAATCAAATATATAATCTACTTCAACTTTAGGCACAACTAAGGTATGCCCCCTAGTTAAAGGTCTTATATCTAAAAAAGCAAAGTAATCTTTACTTTCTGCTATTTTATAACATGGAATTTCACCATTAATAATTTTAGTGAAAATACTCGACATATTAAGTAAGACTGATATTTTTAACTTCTAATTTAATAACACCCGCAGGGGCATTTATTTCAACAATATCACCCAATTTTTTGCCCATTAAACCTGCACCAATTGGAGATTTAGTTGAGATTTTGCCTAATTTCATATCAGCCTCAGAGTCGGATACAATCATATACGTAAATTCTTTTTTTACATTATGGTTAAGAACAGTAACCTTAGTAAGCATCATTACTTTGCTTATATCAAGTTTAGATTCATCAATGATCCTTGTCTTAGTAATAATATCTTCTAATTGGGCAATTTTAGTTTCAAGTAAACCTTGATCTTCTTTAGCAGCGTGGTATTCTGCATTTTCACTCAAATCACCTTTATCACGTGCGTCTGCTATTTGTTTCGATATAAAGGGGCGCTTTACAAATTTATATTCATAAAGTTCTTTCTGCATTCTTTCAAATCCCTCTTTTGATACATAATTAATATCGCTCATACTCTCTTTATCTTGTTTTTGGTTTAATATTAAAACAAAAGAAACGTCCGGACCGAAGCCGAACGTTTCTCTTTTATGTGAACAAATATAACTCTTTATTTACTATTTCCTAAAGATAATCTAACGCCAATGGTTTGAATACCACTAAAGAATCTAGTTGGGGCATAACCATAGTCGAATGCCAACATGGTTCCAGATTTAGTAACTGGCATTTGAAGAGTACATCCTGAGTATATACCATAAACAGGTTGTCTGTTATCAGTAGAACTAAAATTGCCATCAATATGGTTATATGCAGCTCTAATCATAAAAGCATCTTTATAAGAATACTCTGCACCTAAACCCAAAACATCAGATTGAAATGCATTGTAATTAAAATTAGCGGATGCTGTCAATTTATGATTATAGGTGTCAGGATTACCATCTAAACGCATATCATAAGATGCACCAATGTGAACCAATGCAGGCATGTTAAAAGATTCAGCAGCCATTAAAGCCCTTCTATCAGCACCAGTTGATTGGTTAATAGAGCGAAATGATAAACCATTACCATAATAAGACATATTAGGTCCTAAATTTCTAACAGAGATCCCAAATCTAAAATCCTCTTTTTTGATTTTCTTAGTTCTATTTAATGAAGTTTGGTATTGAACACCTCCATCAAAACAAACACCACTTGAACTTGCATTAGAAACTCCTTCAGAAGCTATTCTTAATAAAATGCCACCAGAAATACTATTTGAGAATTTCTTAGCATAAGAAAATCCAAAATTAATTACCTGCAGATTATAATAGGGTAATGTTAAATCAGGATTTTCATAAGAAGCGGTTGGAATATTGCCAAAATCAAATGACATTACTCCTAAACCTATAACACCTCCATTTTCTCCGATTTTTTGCGCAATACCAAGGTTATTAATATTTACACCCGCACCCATCAAATAATTTTGACGTGAGAAGGTTACCTCTGTTTTATCAGCATTTGCTAATCCAGCTATATTCAGATAAAATGACTCTAGGCCTTTTACTGAAGCCGTATTCACGCCTCCATAGCCAAATGACCTCGCATAAGGGTTAAATAATAATTGGGTAGCGCCTGCTCCTCCTGCCCTATCAGGATTTCCTGCTTGCACATTCTGTAGTGCCAATGCACAAATTATAAATACTATTTTTAAAGATCTTTTCATTGTAATTTTCATTTGTTTTAAAGTACTAGAATGTATCAAAATCTACAGGACGCATAATTCCAAACCATTTAATAACCCTCTCACCCATATTTGGAGCATCAATATGAACCAAATATATACCACTCACGATAGGAACTAAGGCTTCATTTTTCAAATCCCAATCTAAATGCGTTTTGTCATCGTCCTTTTTAAATCTTCTTACCAAGAAACCATTCATAGTAAAGATTGAAACAGTACATTTATTTGGTAAATTAATGATCTTAACTTTGGTATCCAGTTGGTTATTTGGATTCTCATAACCTGCATAAGCGTAATAAGGGTTAGGAGAGACAGTAATCATATCTAAAGCTTTTTTAGCCGCCTCTGAATTTGCTTTATCTGGAAATACACTAGCTGTTGAAAATTTATAAAACGGAGCACTATCATTAGCTAAAGGAGTAGTTTTTGTTAACGAATTAATGTATTTCGCATATGGACGTTTAACCCTTAATCTAACAGTAACTTCATTCGGAACAATACCTCCTTCAAGTGAGGCTAGATTTACATTTCTATCATTTTTAACCATTGGCATGGTTACCCACATTGCTTGAGAGAATACTAATCTTTTTCTTAGAGACTTGTTCGAGATACCGGCATCACTTAATATAGATGCATAAGAAGCACATTCGTCATACCTAGTACCAACCACATTAGTTCCTGATCTAAACTTTTTGTTACCCATAATATATACATAGTGTTTACCACCAAAAACCGGGCTTAGGAAGTTCTTAGAAAGTAGATTCTTAGTAGGGTTCCAAATCATGTCATTACCGTTTTCTGATGGAATAGATGAATCTTCTCCAAACATAATATTCAAACGTTCACCCGTTTCAACATTAATAGCATATCCAGGGAACCATCCCATTCCATTTCCAGTACCATCAGGCTTGCCATATTTATCTACTGAAGGAGAAGCTCTAAGGTCAAATTTATCAGCATTACCAACATTAAATGCTGCTAACTCACCAGTTTCAACCACCGCACATCTGCTCCACTTGCTTCTATCGTTTGTAAATACAATGTCAACACTTTGTAAATCATTCAATGTATTATCGGTACTTCCACCACCCGTTGTAATTTTACAGCCAGGTCCAAGTGTTGGTGTATTAGTGCTTACTTCTTTTGCTGCCAATCCATATGGAGCCCAAGTGCCACCTAAAATCTTACCATAATTTTTACCTGCATCCATGGCTTCTCCACCAATCGAAAAGTCATTTCTTAATGGATCATTATAGCTATTAGATTTACCACTTGCTCCCGACCTAATCCAATTAAAAGGAATGGTTACCGACTCAGGATATCCCATACTAGCCAAATAGTTGGCATCTTCGTCTACTACACCTGTTAACCATCTATTTGAAGTATTGGCATAAGTCAATTCACCGGAGATAAATCCTCCTGTTAAGTCAAATTGAGCCGTTTGATTTCCGGGCCTGATTGATGATGTAACATTTAGTGCTAATCCCCACTCTTCTATTATTTGCTCATTATTAATAGAAATAGCAACTTCGGAAGAAATAGTTTTTGGATTAGGGCCTAGTTTAGTTAAAAACCATCTAGTGCTTGGCGCAGAAATAGAATCTACTTTATTGCCATAAGAAGAACTATCAACCAATTTCAATTCAAAATCAGCTAATGGAACTTTGAAAGGATCAAAAACTCTAATTGTAACAGGACTGTATCCTTTTTCGTATGTTGGCGTAACTGAAGCATAATTAGGTGAAGTTAAACATTCTTCGATAGTTTTTCTTGTTAGTCTAATTGCGTTTCCACCATTTCCAATACCTTCAACCCTAGTAATTTCAGGGCCAATATTTAAGCTTGAGTTGAGAACAGATCCTTCAGCTCTAGGGGTTGGATCATGAGGTGTACCAGTATGAACTAAAGAAGTACCAGTTGAAATATTTGTGCTTCCCGAAATATACTGTTCCTCAACGATTGGACAGTTAACAGGATTAGCGTAAGCTACCACTAAGAAATGGTATTCATTAAAATTGACAAATTTTCTATCAGAAAGAGTTGAGAATGCATCTTGGGTTAAACTGAAAGTATGTCTAATGCCTTTGTTTTCTCCATCTACTTGAACAACTTTATATGATTGACCCAACTCTATATCTCTAACAACATTGGTTAATCTAGTGTATTCATCTTGAATATCACACTGAGCAACCAATTTTGCTTGAGTTGGATCTGATAAATCAGCACCTGCATTATTGGATTTCAATTGATAAATTTTATATCCTTGAAATTTGATTTTAGTTTTTTCGCTACAAGGACCTTTGATGGTATCTACAAACGATTCTGTTGTCTTATAATTTTTTAGAGTTAAAATCAATTCTCTATTTAATTCAGTAATTGTTACATCAGGTGCAATGGGTGATTTTGGATTTACAAAATCTGCTTTAAACAATTGATAAGCCCTATCACTAGCTGTTTTCAATAAAGTGAATGACCCTGTAGCACCTCCGGTGGTTGCTCTAGCCCAAACAACACCAACAGTTACTTTATTAACGGCTCCAGGTAACATACTAAAAGGACCGGAAGTTTGTAAGAAACGTCTATCACCAGGAGCATTATTGGCTGTCCTTTCAGTCCAATTAACCCTTCCAGCTGGATCAGTTTTTCCAGGGAACATAAAGCTAGCTGTATCAGCACCATCTCTACCATTTCCACCATAAGTAATTACTTTGTTATCTTTCCATCTACCATTCAAATAACCCCAATAATCTGAGGGTCTATTGGGATTACCTATCACTGAAAAGTCATTATTGTAATAAATAAATTTAGTCATACCTAATAAGGTTCCATCTGCTTTCTTAGGACCTTCGAAAAAACGAACACCGATACTAGGGGGATTTAATCCATAACCAAATACTCCTTCATCATTATCATCACCGTTGTAACATATACCCAAATTTCTTGGTACATTATTTACAGGATCTACAGCTAAATCACATTCAACATAATCATCGGTATAGTTACCCAAATCTGGGTCAACCCATTGACCAAACACACATGAGTCAATTGTTTCATTTCCTCTATTATATATAGTAGTTCTATATAAAGTAGTATTGTTCAATTCATTGTTTGTTGCAAAAGCAAAACATTGTGTATGTAATTCCAATCCAATTGGCAAACCTCCGGTCTCAGTGTGAACATTTCCTTTATCATTGTAAAGAATATAGATCATCTCATCAGGAATATTGTCTTTTCTATTTTGGTCTAATGAAGGAAAATCTCCTTTTTCTGGTTCATATAAATTTGGGTCATTTACAATTCCCTTTGTTTCATCACTAGGTGCATTATAAAAAGGAGCAAGAAAAGCTGCTTCTCCATCAGAAACTTTACCATTGCCTGGCCAAGTTAAAAAGTCATTATTGGCATCAACTGCTGCTTGCGCATCATTCTGAAAATTAACAATCTCTTGCAACTGTATCTTCCAAATTTTATCGAAGTCTTTACAACGAGAAGATGAAATAGTAGCAGAGCCTGCGATAAGTGGCCCTGGGAAATAATCGCTACCACCTTGACGGTAAGTTTGGGCGGCTAACCTTAAGTTGCCACTACTAACACCACCAATCCATAGGGCTCCAGCAAACAAAGAGTTCTTTGACACTTGTCCGGCAGGCACTTTTGGTATTTCATACTTCGCACTTTGTAAATCCCACCACATATCTCCTCCATTCAAAATACGAGTTCTAACGTTATTAATTGACAATTCCTTCTGTTGAGAACCCACTGTACAGCCTGAACCTTTCTGTAAAATTTGACCTATAGCAGTTTGGTTAGGAGATGTTGTTTTCTCCTCTCTGTTTCTTACATTCTCTTTTGCAAATAAAGTAGTACCTGATGTTGAAATAGCAAGTAAGAATACTAAACTTTTAAAAAATTGAGTTTTATATGTATATACTTTCATATGTGTGATTATTAAAATGTTAATTGAATACCAATACGAGTTAAACGAGGCAAAGCAAAATTACCTGGATTAACTATCCTTGTATTATATAAGTCAACAAAAGATTGTACATTGGTTGCAGCACGCAAACTCTCAATTGCTTGAGGAGAAGTAATAAATCCATCAGAGTAGGCACTACCTGTATATCTGTATACTCCAAGGACATTGGCTTCATCGAATAAGTTTTGAACTGTTAAGAATATTCTCATTCTGTATTCAACCGTTCTTCCATCTATCTTTTTGCTAGTGAAAGTAAAGTTCTTATCCACGTTTAAATCTGTATAAAACTGTGCAGGTAAGTTTGAACCATTAATCGTGCCTTTAATTGGAGAGCGAGCTGAAACACCGCTTAATCCTTCTGGCACTGCGATTGTATTTTGGGTATAAGGTCTACCTGAAACAGTATTAAATATAATATTGAAACCAGCATTCTCTAAAATTTTCTTACCTCTTACAACAGGGCCATCATATTTCTTGCCATCTTTATAATGAAAGTCAAATGTACCTTTTATAGTGTGGCGTGTATCGTAATCAAGAGGGAATACTGTTCTTAATTGACCCAAACCAGCATTAACTAAGTTACCCGAAGTATTAGTTCCTGAACCTGTTCCTTCTACAAATTGCAATTGATAGTTGGCTGAAATATTTATGTTACCTAAATCTCTCAATTCATATTCCAATCTAAAACTTTTAACTGTTGAGAAGTCTAAATTACCATAAGTGATGTAATCAAATGGCCAAGCTTGAACGTATTTATATTGTTGAATCAGGTTCTTAAACTCACGGTATGAACCAATGATACCTAAACTTGAATTGTCTCCAATTTGTTGACGGAAACCAATTTCATAATCTGTAACTTGTGTAAATTTCAAATCAGGATTATTAATGGCACCACCTCTTCTGTATTGTAAAAAGAAATAATCATCAAATTGAGCGTTGTTGGGACTAAATCCAGCAGCTGCAGGTCTTTGAGTTAAGATATCGTATGTTCCAAAGAACTGTGAGGTAGTAGAAATCGGGAACGAGAACCAAACACGAGGTGAAACTTTTACATCTGGAACATAATCTTTAAAAGAATTTTCAGTTGGTGTTTCAGGTTTGGTCGGATCAACCAATAATGGAGCATTTTGTCCATTTAAAGTTTGGTAATTTTTATTCAAAGTGTTTGGATCTGAAACATAATTACCATTTTTATCATACCACTTATCACCACTTCTAAAACCAGTAATATTAATATTGTTATTAGCTAAAGCTTGATCTTTACCTGCCCTGTCAACATATACAGCATAGTCATTACCAATGGTACTTGGAATCTGGCTTGCCAAACCTTTTATATTACCATTTTTAACATCTCCAGCAGTATAAATTGGAACCAATGAAAATGGATCCTTTAATACCGGTTGATTAGCATCAAATCTTTCAACACGAACACCTAAACGTAAAATTAAATCTTTAAATACAAATTTATCTTGAAACCAAGCAGCAGCATATGTTGGCTGATAAGCGGGTAATGCTCTGTTTTTAATCCAGTCTTTGATACCTGGTTGACCACCCACTCTATTTCCTAAATAGTCATATCCATTATAACTAACTAATGAACTCACACCATTTCTTAATAAGTCATTTGCACTAAACATATCTAAAGAAAATGTACTTGGATTGTAAGAATTTACATCAATGTAGGATTTGCTATCAATAGGTCTTCCTGATATATCAGTAGCACCCATGTCACGTAATTTATTTCTTAAGTTTTCACCAAATTGGTTGGTTAAACTGTCAGCAACAGCTCTATCGAAAGTTACAGTATCTTGGAAAACACCGTTAGCATCAAATTTTAGTCTAGCAGTAGCAGGGTCTAAGTTACCCTCGCCTGGGAATTTCTCGTTCGCTAATTGTCTCATGGCAGTCCACAATCCTGTAGCTCCTAGGCTGTAGGTTCTATTGTATTGTTGTTCTATATTGATACCAAATTGTAAATCATGCTTAGCTTTAGGATTACTTTTAGGTGCAATACTAGCCTCACTCATAATATAGGCAGAATAAGTTTCATTATTTAATTTAGAATAAGAAGCTTGATTTGTACCCACATTACCCCACATGAATGAGTAAATACCATCAGGTTGACTTCCGTTGGTTAAACCACGTGAACCCAATAAATCATCCACCGTGCGTATATTACTGTTTCCTAACAAATCATAAACTGTTTTGGTATAATTAGCTAAAATTGGGTTTGCATCTCCAGCAACAAATCTATAAGCAGTATCTCTGAAAGAGTTTTGCTTCCAATAGCTTGTTAAATAATAATCTTTTCCATTCACCTTAAATGTATCAGGTGCTTGACCAAATGACTTGCTAATTCTTTCGAAAGCAGGAGCTTTGTATGTTTTGAATTGTCCAATATAACCATAATCAAAGAAATTCTTTTGATGAGTTGCATCCATAACTTCAACAAATCTGTTTTCATATGAAATCCTAACAGTATAGAATGCATCTGTTATACCGCCCTTTGCTTCTTTCTTATCTTTTTCCTCATCTTTCTTTTTATTGAAAGTTTGAGTGAATTGCAAATAAGCCCTTAAGGTATAATCATTTCTCAAAGGATTGTTAGACGCATTCATTAGAGAACTGTAGTAACTGTAGTCGCGACCATTAAAATAATTACCTTGGTATCCTAAACGAATATTAATATTTTCAGCAGGTTGGAAGTTGAAGTTACCTTGCAAGTTGATAGCATATTGAGGAACATTTTGTCTGTAATCTACTTTTTCCAAATCCGTTTTACGAAGGAATTCAGCAGAATATACTACCGAACCATTTGAAGCTAATGTCAATGGACGTGCTTGTAATTCAGCTAATTTGGTATCATTTACTTTATAAATATCTGTTGCAGGTAAGCGTCCATCTCTTTGGTAATTGATATTAGTAGAAACTAAGAATCCAATCAAAACTCTTTCCTTATCTCCTTTACCTTTGTTTATTACTTTAAGTGGTCCTGACAATACACCTTCTAATTGGTTAAATTGTGAATTATCCAAATAACCAGTAAAAGGCGATGATGTGCTATATTCTAATGATCTTATAAATCTTTTGGTAGGTGCTTTTGTTGTGATTGAAATAGCACCTCCTATAAAGTCACCATATTGAGCAGGAGTACCACCAGTAATTACTTGTATTTGGTCAATCGCATTTGATGCTATACCTGTGCTCGATCCACCTTGAACACGAATACCATCAATATAATAGGCTGTGTTTTCAGAACGTCCACCGCGTATGTTGGGCGTAGCACCTCCACGACTTTCAACCCCTGCTGTTAATCCTGCAACAGCATTAACATTACGTTGCGGCAATGCCATAATTTTAGCTGCATTGAATTGTGCACCACTCACCCCATCTTTTCTAATCAACGCAGGTTTGTCCTTAATTACAACTTCTTTCAAGTTAACGTTTTGCTCCATTGTAATGTTTACAAATGTAATTCCATCAGGATTTACATCAATATCAGTAACTGTTTGAAGCGGGTAACCAGAGAAGTAAGCTTTTATGCTGTATTCTCCAACTTGAAGGGTTTTGAAAGTGTAACCACCTTCGTCATCTGTTTGGGTAGATGCCTTGGCAATACCATTCAAATAGGCTGTTACCGTAACATAATCCATAGGTTTCTTGGTCTTTTCATCAATTACTTTACCACGGATTTCGCCAAAACCTGACTGTGCTTGTGCCGCAAAGTGGATGGCAAATAATGCAATGAGTAGGATGTATATTTTTTTCATCATATTACAGATTTACTAGTTTATTACGCTTACTAAAAGGTGGTAAATAAAAGCAGATTAATTTAATTTATCAACTATCATCTCTAATTGCCTTTTAAGTAATTTATATTTTGCTCTTTAATTCTTTTATTTTCAACAATAACACTTCAGAAATTTTTTGATAACTTTCTTTACTCCATCCTCCCACATGTGGGGCTAAAAGTGTTCGCTTTGAGTGAATTAAATATTCAAACCACTCTTTATCTTCTTCAATCAATTTTTCAATTTTTTCATTTTCCAATACGTCTAGAGCAGCCCCCAAAACTTTTCCACTTTCCATACACGTCATCAAATCTTTTGTCCTAATTACCTTTCCTCTGCTCAAATTCAACAGATAAATCGACTTTTTGAAGCTATTTAGGTAATTCTCATCCACCATCCATTTAGTTTCTTTAGTTAAAGGAACATGAAAAGTTATGATATCACATTCCTCAAAAATTTGATCCATTTCAGATTGCTGAGCATAATCAGTTCCATAATTCTCAAGATACTTGTCATAGACCAATATTTTGGTGCCAAAACCATTTAGTTTCTGTGCAACTGATTTTCCTGTATGCCCAAAACCTACAATACCAATGGTTTTATTGCTTATTTCAACGCCTCTATTTCCTTCTCTGTCCCAAACACCTGCTTTCACTTGAGCATCAGCCTGATTCAAATTGTGCATCAATGAAAGTAACATACCAATTGTATGTTCACCAACTGCATCTGCATTAGCTTCTGCAGCGTTCAAGCAAATCATATTATTTTTAATGGCAAATTCAACATCCACATTATCCATTCCACTACCTGCCCTCGCAATCCATTTTAGTTTTGTTGCTTTCGATAAAACTCTTTCATCCAATTGCAATTTACTTCTTACTACTATGCCCTCATAATTTTGAATAATTGAAAGTATTTCATTCTCACTCGTATTAGGCAAATAATCAACTTTGAAATTATCTTCCTTCAAACCATTTATCAAAATTGGATGAACATCATCCACAATTATTACTCGCATTGGCATTACAATTCCGCCACCAATCTAAAAAATTTTTTAATAAAATAATATTTATTTAATAAGAAGTAAACATTTGCGGAAAATTGGTTGCACCTAAGAAGGATTTTTTCAAACTTTCCTACTATTGATTCTTAATGAAGCTATAAGTCAACCTAAAATCTAAAAAATTGGCCTTCTGCAAATCTGCCAAAAGATTGGTCCCAATCATCAAACTTTTGTAAAGTTTATAATTAAGCCCCCATCTATGGTAAACCCATGATATATAAGGAGTCTGATTAAATAAATAAACTCCAATTTGTTGACTAAAAATGAATCTATTACCCAATAAAAATTCATGTCCAACAGTGGCTCCCGAACGATAAAAACTTCTTCCTTTTCGTAAATCCATTTGGTATAAAAACCCAACAGATTCGTCAGCCATTAACTCCACTCCCAAAGTATAAGCATGTATTAAATTTACTTTTCTACTCAGATTCAAACCTAATCCATATACCCAAAATCTATCCTTCAGGCTTAGGGTGCTGCTTTTGTTACTTGCAAATATAACTAGGTCAAAACGCCAATTTGACTTATCATCTATTATCTTTGGAGTGTTTTTATAAGTATTTATTGTTTTTTCTACCCCTAAACTCATACTTGGAAAATTTAAACCATAATTAGGATCTTGTATATTGCCATTTGAAATATGGTTATAATTCAAGCCTCCTTTAATCGCAAAGCCTAAATTCACTTTGTATCTTACATTTAAACCTAAGTAGAGGTAAGGATTTATATTCAAACTATAATTTTTATTTAATGGATTGGTGATGCTATCATAAGGGTTATTTGAATATGCTAAACCCAAAGCAGCCTTAAGACTTAATGTTATGTTTTTTGTTTTAAACAAAATAGGCTCTAAAAAATACGAAGCAGAAACTGAATTACCAATAATTAGGTTGCTAAAATGAAAATAAGAAAAATGAAAGCCATTAAAATAACCCTTTTTACACTGCTGTTGTGCTTGTTTACCCAAATGTAGTTTATTAACTTCAAAAGAAAAGTTTGAAAATGAAGTATTTGCTACAGAATTAACCGCTTTGTTATGAGCCCAGACCAAGCCTGCCGATGGCTCTAGGCCTATGTTCAATTTATAAAATTCGTTTTGTGCAAATGTTGTATTACCAATTAAAAAAAATATAGTGAAAACAGCAACACGCATGGCTTAATTCAATTTTATATTTGCTGGAGCAATCAATTCTAATTCCTCTTTTTTTACGGGGTGCACAAATTTTAAACTAAAAGAATGTAATGAAATACTCTGGTCTTTCTTAGGAGAAGGTGCTCCATATTTCATATCACCTTCTATCGAACAACCAATGTAAGCAAGCTGCGCTCTTATCTGGTGTTTGCGACCCGTGAGCAATCGAATTTTCAATAAACTAAACCTTCCTGAGCTTTGAAGTAATTCATATTCCAATTGCGCTTTAGCACTATTGCTGACTTCTTCATCAAATGCTTTGGTGATATTTTTTTTCTCATCGCGCCTCAACCAATGGGTAATAATTTCTTTATGCAAAGGTGGTTTGTTATGAACCTTAACTATATAATATTTTTCAACTTCACGTTTTTGGAAAATTTCATTCATTCGTATCAAAGCCTTACTTGTTTTTGCAAACAAAACCAATCCCGACACAGGCATATCAATGCGATGAATCACCCCAAGAAAAACATCACCAGGTTTATTACTACTTTGTTTGATGTAGGCCTTCACCTCTTCTTCCAAACTCAAAGGTTTGTTAGGCTCAGGTTGAACCGTTTGCCCGCTCCTTTTTACAGCAGCTATTAGATGATTGTCTTCAAATATTATATCAGGCATTTAAATAAATTTAGAAATGAAAAAGACTTAATATTGTTCTTTTTCGTTAGGAAAATCAACTGACTTCACATCTGATATGTATTGCTCAACCGCATCTTTTATTACATCATATAAGCTTAAATACCTTCGTAAAAATTTGGGTGAAAAATCTTTATTAATACCAAGCATATCATGACTAACTAAAACTTGTCCATCCACATCAGGCCCTGCACCTATTCCGATAACCGGAATTTTAATCATTTCAGCCACTTGCTTAGCCAATTTTGAAGGTATTTTTTCAAGCACTATCGAAAAACAGCCTGCTTCTTCTAGTAATCGAGCATCCGTCAACAATTTATCTGCTTCTGCTTCTTCCTTAGCTCTTACCTCATAGGTACCAAATTTATAAATACTCTGTGGGGTTAAACCCAAATGCCCCATCACCGGTATACCAGCTGTTAATATCCTTTTGATGGATTCAACTACCTCTCCTCCCCCTTCTAATTTCACAGCATGGGCCTCGGCCTCCTTCATAATTCTAATGGCTGAATTCAAAGCTTCTTTCGAATTACCCTGGTAGCTACCAAAAGGCAAATCAACCACAACCAAAGAGCGATCTACCGCTCTGATAACAGAGGCAGCATGACTTATCATTTCATCTAAAGTAATTGGCAAAGTGGTTTCATGGCCATGCATCACGTTACTGGCACTATCACCCACAAGCAGTACATCTATTTTAGCAGCATCAAATATCTTAGCCATGCTATAATCATAGGCAGTTAGCATACTTATTTTCTCACCCCTTAATTTCATTTCTTGCAGGGTATGCGTAGTCACTTTTTTAATTTCCTTATAGGTGCTCATGCGTTTGTTGATTTAATATTATTTAAAAATCGTAACTAAACTAAATAGGTAATTTTCTAATTCTTTTTAAGGGACCACTGCAATAACTTTCATGGCAATTAATACACATGCCAATAACTGCATTATAAGCCTTTATTTGCGAGGCATTATCATTTGCTACCGTTAATTTTTTATATGATTCTGAAAACAATCTAGCGTTTTCAAAAAATTGAGGTTCTAATACATTTGGATCGGTTGGTTCTACTAACCAAAACCTTACCAATGGATATTTGGCCGTTTCTAAAGTTTCACCTACTTTCAATTTTTCTCTCATTTCAGATGCATTTTTCACTAATGCTCGCATCATTAAGGCCATAGGTTTGGCATTGTTGGGATCCATTATGGTTTCTGAACTACAAGAAGAATCTGACTTTGTACTATCAACAGCTACTTGACTTGAGTCTGTCTGATTCTTATTTTCTTTATTTTCATTTCCACCACATGCAAAAAATACCATTGACAAAATAGTCAATGCAAAAAGGCTATATACTATCTTTTTCATGCATCAAACATAAAAAAAACGAGACACTTTAAAGCATCTCGTTTCTCAAAATTAGTTTTATGTTGATTATTTTAAAATTACACCACTCGCTTCAAATACCAATTCACGCTTTGGTTGATTAATCTTTGCTATTTCATCTTTGCTTTTACCTGCATCTTTAGCATACTCTTTTAAATCAGCAATGCTTGTTTCATCAACGGTAGCAACACCTTCAACAATCGCGGTTTTACCTGCAGCATCTTTAGGCATAAAGAAAGCATAATCCTTAAAAGTTACTCTTATTTTGTTTCCTTTATCATCCACCAAATTCATCCAACAACCTTTTTTCTGACAAACATCTTCAATTTTAGCCGTCACTTTCGTAGTCATTTCTTTTTTACTGCCCATTTTCTTTTTCATTACTGATAATGAAACAGCTCCTTTATCTGTAATTTTCGAACCAAAGTTTTGAGCTGAAACAAATGCTGTTATCGCAAAAAGTAGCGAAAAGCTTAATACTATTTTTTTCATGTTTTTGTTAATTTTAATGAAGCAAATATAATTTTTTGAACAATGAATTAGTGTTTTACAATAGATTTTTAGAAAAACTTCTTTGGCAAAGTATTTTTTCTATATTTGCACCCGCAAAAGGACTCGTGGCCGAGCGGCTAGGCTGAGCTCTGCAAAAGCTCCTACAGCAGTTCGAATCTGCTCGAGTCCTCATTAAAGCCCTTGTTTTCAAGGGCTTTTTTTATTCCATGCCTCTAAACAATGGAGCATTACCCCAAGGAATTCTAGATAAAATCAATATTAAGCCAATGCTGTAATACACCAAACTGCGTTTGTGCTTTACCGTATCTTCATACGCTTTGCGCACTTTTATTTTACCTGTTTGTATGATAGAAATACCAAAAATCATGGTCAAAGGATGTTCGACCAATTGCATTCTCATCAATTTATCTTTCATAGCCACTCCCATTCCTAAATCCATATAAGATTGAATAACAGGACTTGTGAAATATAAAATTATTCCAAACAATAATTGAGTATGACAAACCATAATGAAAAATTTAGCCGCTTTGTTGTCTTCAGGACCAAAAGGCGTTTTATTGATAACCCCCATAAGTGCCTTTAAAATGGTGTAAACAGCTAAGAGTAAAAATACCCAGCGAAGTGCATTGTGAAGTAAAAGTAATGTATGATACATGGTTTTAAAATTTCAGCTAAATTACTTTCTTTGAAATAATTATTGGTATTTATCAACCCACATTAGCTGTTTTTAATACAAATAAGTGAACACCTCATTTCACTCATATTGGCACCAGGTTCCTTTTGTAAGGATCATTTTCCCTTTTATTTTGGGTATAGGCTTAAGTATGTTTGTAGAGTTCAACTATTCACAAGCCATGAGTTTGGTGCTTATCAGCTTTGCTATTTTTGTAGTAATAAGCGTCAATTTAAAATCGTATTTATACGATTGGATTAAAGGATTGAGCTTAAATCTTTTTATCTTTTGTTTTGGTATTGGCTTACATGTTTCACAAAAAGACATCCTCAAACCCAATCATTTTAGCAAAAACAAGTCTCAATATTTAGAGATTCGTATAAAAGAACCA
>JBBALJ010000038.1:4724-6490 GCA_040403075.1 Bacteroidia bacterium | reverse complement strand
TTAGCCTTTAACAATATCTATCATCAAAGTTATTTGAGAGAGAATGGTTTTATCAAAACAGGTAAGTCATACAAAAATGCATTATTAGATTTTTCATATAAAGCACAAGACTATTTTAAAGAGGTTTTAAACAAATATGTTTCATCCAAAACAGAAGTGGCAGTAAGCCAAGCTTTGCTTTATGGATATGATGATGATATTGATGCAGATGTGGTTAAAGCCTATTCAAATACAGGAACTTTGCATGTGCTAGCTGTGAGCGGCATGCATGTGGGTATCATCTTCTGGATCATTTCAAAACTCTTGTTATTCCTCGACAAAAAAAGATGGGGCCAATTAATTAAAGCCATAATTAGCATCACTTTATTATGGGCCTATTCTTTACTATGTGGTTTCTCTCCTTCTATCCTAAGAGCCACGGTTATGTTTAGCTTTATGATAATTGGCAAACTAAGTAAACGGGATGTAAATATTTACAATACCCTTGCCACTTCTGCCTTTGTTATTTTGATTTTTGATACCAATATCATTGCCAACGTGGGTTTCCAACTCAGCTATTTGGCTGTATTAGGAATTGTTACTTTTCAAAAAAGAATCTATGATTGGTACACACCCACCTATTGGATTACAGATCAAATTTGGACAATAACAGCAGTATCCATTGCAGCCCAAATAGCTACCTTTCCAGTTGGATTATTGTATTTCCATCAATTCCCTTTTTGTTTCTTATTTTCAAATCTCATTATCATTCCACTTACAACTCTTATCTTATTTTTAGACATTGGATTAATAGTTTTAAGTTTTTGGGATTGGGCAGCTTCTGTATTAGGTTTCGTAACTAAATGGCTCATCATGGTTACCAACAAGATTGTTATGTTGGTAGAGGACATACCCTATTCATACACAAATGGCATTCATATCAGCATTACCGAAACTATTTTAATTTACATCCTGATTTTGTATGTATTTTTCTGGCTCATTCACATCAAACATCGCTATTTAACTTATGCACTTTTATTGTGCTTCACCATCAGTGTTTATAACGGATATGAAAGCTTTGCCAATCATTCCCAAAAGAGCATCACCTTTTATAATATTCCTAAAGCCACCGCTTTTAATATCATTCAAAATGGTAATGCAAACTTTTATGCAGACAGTGTTTTGATAAACGATGAAGAGAGATTTCGATTTCATGTGCAACAACATATTTGGTCGCAAGGAGTTGACAAGGTAGACAAAACAAGTATTCAACATTCTTACATCATTCATTTACCAGATAGAAAAATATGGATAAATAGAAAGCAGCTTAACTTAAAAGATGTGGCAAAAAAAGACATTATTTTAATTACCCAAAGAACTTTTGTAGATTTCAGTGAAGTATCCAAAGCCCCTGAAGCCTTGTTTATACTAAGTTCTGACTTATCAGCTCGCAAACGTCAGTATTTTGCTAATAAACTAAAGGAATTAAATATTTTATTTGTTGACCTGAATGAAACAGGTGCGCATAGCATAGCATTATAAATAATATGGATTTAGTTAATTACGAAGTAAAAGAACGCGTGGCTTATATCACGCTTAACCGCCCTGAAAAGCGAAATGCCCTTAGCTACGATTTTGTTCAACTCATTAAAGACACTTTTAAAAAAGCAGAAGCTGATGAAAATTGTAAGGTGGTTGTGATTAAAGCAAATGGTGAAGCATTTTGCAGTGGTGCAGATTTGGCATCTTTGCAAAAACTTCAAACCAATACAGATGAAGAAAACTTA
>JBBALJ010000038.1:0-4624 GCA_040403075.1 Bacteroidia bacterium | reverse complement strand
TTACAATTTGGCCTGATTAATGCTATCATGGATGCAGAGTTGATAGAAGAAGAAGTATTTGAATTTGCTAAAAAACTATGTAAACAAACTTCCTCTCAAAGCATCGCCTTAACCAAGCAAATGATTGCTGAGGTACAAAACCTATCTATGGATGAAGCCTTACAATATGCTGCCACCATGAACATGAAAGCGCGCAAAAGCGATGATTGCAAAAAAGGAATTAATGCATTTTTAAACAAAGAAAAATTAAGTTGGTAATTACACATGAACTACAAATTATTCATCCTACTATGTTGCATTAGCTTACAAAGCTGGGCGCAAAACAAATTAACAGAAGGCAAAGTGTTTTATGACATCACTTATCCTGACCTTACAGGTGAAGCCAAAAGATTTGAAGCCATGTTGCCTAAAGACGCAACCGTTTACTTCAAAAATGGTAAAAGTCGAGTAGAAATGCCAAATGCAGCTGGTAAAATTACAACCATCGCTGATAGTAGCATGAGTGATGTGATTATCTTAATGAATTTGCAAGGCAAAAAATTTGCTATGAAGAAAACCGCAGAGGACATCAAAAAAGCTCAAGTTGATTTAGCAGGCGTGGCTAATGTGCCTGTAATAAGTGTTACCAAAAGTGATGACACCAAACTCATTGCTGGATATACATGTAAAAAAGCTACCATCCATTTGAAATATGGCGAAACTACGTTGAACAATGTTTGTTGGTATACTGATAAACTTCCTAAAATAATGAATGGTACAGATACCAATTATGACTCAATAGAAGGTTTTATGATGGAATATACCATTACACAAGATGGCATTACAAAGACCTTAAAAGTTAGACAGGTGTATGATGAAAAAGTGGGTGATGTTCTATTTCAAATCCCTGCTTCATATCGTTTGGTAAAGAGCGATGAAGAATTAGTTGAGATAATGAATGCTGAAATGGGGAAGTAATATTTCCGAATTATTGTTTTCGTATTCGATTATTTACCTTTTATTATTCCGGCTTTAATCCCGAATTGAATAATATCTGCTTCTCTGTGAGCACCAATTTTCTTCATCAGTGCTTTCCTGTGGGTATTTATGGTATTCTCACTTCTAAAAAACGCCTCTGCAATTTGTTTGGTTGTCATACCTCTACATATCATTTCTAAAATATCTTTTTCGCGAGTTGAAAGTTCGGCACTTGAAATATGTTCATTTTCATTGTTTCTAATTTGCCTCTCAAACATCAACATTTTCACCTCTTCGTGATAATATTTTCTACCTGCCATTAATTGCCTTAAAGCATCTTTCAGTTCCTCTGCCCCTTGCTCTTTAAAAAAATACCCATCTGCTTTTTTATTAAATGCGTCAATTATATACGTTTCACTGTGGTGGGCACTAACAATTAAAATTTTGATTTCTGGATACAATACTTTGATATGACTACAAGCGGAAATTCCATCCTCAGATTTCATTTCAATATCCATCAAAATAATATCGATTTCTAATGGAATAATATCTTTATAAACTTCAGATGGGCTAGAAAAAGTATGAATAGAATTAACAAAATCAAATCGACTAATAACTAAGGCATAGCCTTCTCTG
This sequence comes from Bacteroidia bacterium, assembly GCA_040403075.1. Classification (GTDB taxonomy): domain Bacteria; phylum Bacteroidota; class Bacteroidia; order UKL13-3; family UKL13-3; genus RGVD01. The sequence continues at coordinate 3,031 of JBBALJ010000038.1, read as the reverse complement.
ATGGCGATGTGATCATCTACTATGGCAATATTTATTTTCTTGTTATCTGACATAAAATGCTAGTACTTGAAAGTTAACTTAATCACTCTGTTATCTTCCATTTTCTGTTCAATAAAACCATTAAGCAATTTTACCCTATTTTTAATATTATTCAAACCATTTCCTTCACCAATTGCCAATTTACCCATAAAATCAAAACCAATTCCATTGTCAGCGTATTCAATTTGGATGACACCATTCACTTGCATGATGTGTAAATTGATGATACTAGCCTTTGCATGTTTTAGTGTATTATTAACCAATTCTGTCAATATGCGATACAAATGTATCTCTACCAAATTTTCTAGTTTTTCAGGGCAGTTATTTTCAAGTTTAATTTGAATTCTACTTGAGTATAATACCGCTAAATCATTGATAGCAGCCTTAAGTCCAAACCTTTTAATACTATCAGGCATCAAGGAATGCGATGCATTACGTGCCTCTTTTATGGACTCGCTAATCATATTTACTGCTGTTTCAATATTTTTTTTCTTAGCGGGTTCATCCAATTCTTCATCCAAAATTTGACTTAACAATAAATGAGAGGTTCCTAACAAAGCGCCTAATCCATCATGAATATCTCTTGCAATCACATTTCTTTCGTCTTCTTGTGCTTGTAGCACTTTTAAATACATCTCACTTTGTTTTTTTATCATTCTTTTTTGATAGCGATACACCATCACTATAAAGAAAATAGACAGTGACAACATGGATACTGTACTGTATACTAAGACTAATAGTATGTCGAATTTTTCCTTTGGCATAAAAACGATTTAGAATACAATAAATATATCCCAATATTGATGATACAATTATAAATAATATAGTAAGCAGAAATTCTTTCATTATTCCATTTAGAAACATACTCAAATAATATATATACGCTAACGGTTGAGAAACCGTATAAGAGCATACCTATAAACAACCAAAATCTTGAACTTTTCAAGATTGAATCCTCCACCACCTCTATAAGTCTGATTAATTTAAAAGCCATGTAAAATGATTGAAAAGTATAAATGACAATGTAATTTAAGCTACTAAATACATAAAAACTTTTCGTAAATAAATTGAATAATACAAAGACAAGTAAAACGAGAATACCTGCCGATATTGCATTATCTCTTTCTATTCTAGATATTACTAATAATAGTATAATTGAAATAAGGTCAATTACATTATAGTAAATGTGGTTGTTTATGGAGTGATGAGAAAGATATGCAGCAATAGATTCAAAAACTGAGATAACAAGTAAATACGCGAAAAACGCTTTAATGATTTTATCACTAAAGCGCTTTAATTGTATTACTCCAATAATGATTGGAATAAAAATACTAAATGCAGTTAAATTTGATAAGATGCTATGCATTTAAGGCATTATCTTTACAACAAACAGGAGGACATATTTTAGAATGATTTAAAACATTCTCCAAAATATCTGATTCGTCTGCTTTAACTGCTGCAGCCACTAAGTCTAATTTCCCTTCACTATTTTTTGCTAAATAAAAACGAATACCCACAGCTTCAGGTTGATTTAAAATCCTGGTAAGTTCGTCTTTACTAAAGTAACAGCCTCTAGTATATTCAGGGTCGCCTTTTGGGGCTTCCGCATCTCTGTATGCTTTGGTCATAGCAGCAGCATCTGCTAATTTAATGGCGTGTGGTTCGTGTCCTGTAAACATGGTTATTTTTTATTAATTAGGTGAAAGCAAACTTGCATCAGACTATTGATAAAAACAAGTGTCCATTATTTTATATACCCTAAATAGGTGAGAAGAATTAAAACCTAAAACATTGAAAATATATCCATTAAACAATTACATTAAAAAACAAGCATTTGAATTTTCACCTATTTAGGTGATTTTCTCACCTATTCAGGTGAGTGAATTTTCACCTATTTAGGTGAGTGATGTTTTCAAATGCATCCCTAATCTTTGCCACATAGTTACTCATATAGCTATCATGATTGGTTGAATTTGGGTTGATTGTAGTTACCCAATTCGGTTGTTAGCCCTTTAGTAAGTGGGGCTAACAACTTATCAAAATCCATCATGAACCTAAAAAAACAAGGCCATGAAAGAAAAAGGAATTTTTAAATTGCAATTAATTGAGGAAAAATTGGTTGGAAATTTCACAAACGAAAACCACGCTAATATCTTCTACCCAGAGGGCGCCAAACCCTTGCATGGTTTAAATCCTTCTGACCCTTTTATCGGCAGTTTCGAAACCGACTGGCCCGAAGCATCTGAGAGATACACCGCTATACTAAAAATTAACAAAAACGGATTTATATATAAACTCACCTGGATTAACCCTACCCGCCTTTCCCATTTTGAAGGATTGGCGCAAAGGGTGGGTGATACCTTGTATGGTTCTTATTGGAGTGAATACCCGGTTTAGTTGATAGTTGATGGTTGATGGTGCTCTGGGATTGGTGCTTGGTGCGCTTTAGAAAGATGTCAGTTCGAGCGGAGTCGAGAACTGAATAGAACAATGACACCTCCCCTGAAAGCTATGCTTTCAGACCCTCCTTAATAGGAGGGTGAACGCAGGATTTGGTGGGAAGGTTGGTTTGAATTGAGTTTTGAAATGAATAGATAAAATGAATATGAAAAGAAAAATACTAGTCATCATTATACTCTTGTTTGCCATTTTTATGATACTAATGCAAGAATGCAATGTTGATAAAAGCAGCATTCGAGAAGAGCCTGTGTGGGTGGAAGAATAATTCGGTGAACTGTATTTTAGGATTGGTGCTTTGTGAGTGATGCTTGGTGCACTGTATAACAGTTGTCAGTTCGAGCGGAGTCGAGAATGGTGAATGGTGCTCGGTTGTTAGTGCTTGGTGCTCTGCAGTAGACAATGATTTATGCCCCTTGTTGGTGTTTTAGCAAAGCGACACCAACAAGTGAAAACGAAATGTCAGTTTGCAAAGTCGAGAACGATTTAATAGAAACAAAAAATTGAATACTATATGTCTATAACAAAAGAACAA